>CALXNI010000088.1 GCA_944389715.1 uncultured Clostridia bacterium
GTTTATTGTTTATATCTCTCATTTCCATTTTTTACCTCCTTGCAAGTGTATTTTAACAAAAATATGTTTGTGTGTCAATAGTCTTTTTGTAAGATTTCTAACAATGATTTCGGGCGGACACAAGGCCCGCCCCTACAACATTTGCAATAAATTTATCCATATAAATTTTGGGACAGCAAATTGCCGCCCATACAATACATTATAATAAATCTTTTACAGATTCACTTATTATTTTGTTTACGTCTGCAAGCATTATATTAAACCTTACTTCTATATCAAAATATTCTTTAATTTTTGGATCTTTCATAAGTATATCATACATTTCTTGTAATTTTTTCATTTTTGCCTCGTCTTGTTTTTCTCCTTGAAATGACATAACTTGTACATCATATCTTATTTTTTCAAACTCGTCTATTTTTGTTTTCATTTCTGGAATAGCTTGCAACTCTTCCTTCACACTTTTATATTCCTTATATTCTTTACTCTCTTGTATTGCTTTTGCTAAATTGTTAGCTTCATCATATACGTACATTTTCTTCCTCCTTTAATTCATTTTTCTTTAAATATAATGGTAAAAATATAGTATTTGTTAATATAAATAGACTAATAAAACCTACTTCAATATTATATCCTATAAATAAAAATCCATAAAATATTACCGCAAATAATATTGAACTACCTAATAAATAACTTCTTTTCTTAATGAATATTGTCACAAATAAATTAATTGATATTATCAAAGCATCATTCAGTATCACCGATCGTAACTGATCTTTCCATGAGATAACTGCGGGAGCAGTTCCACCTGGCATACCAGGAATTTCATTCCAAATTTTATATAACAAACAAATTAAAACTAAAAATATTATTTGTAACATTTTGTATATTAAATCTATTTTTGAATTTTTACTTTTATTTATTAGTATTGAAAATAATATAATATTAAATACAATTATAGTAGTCACTACATACATAGAGTTCTCTAAAAATATCTTTTTGTTTGCATATTGTTCTTCCCATGCTTTTCGTTTTTCCCACTCTTGTTGCCTATATCTTTCTATATCAATACTAATAAATTCTTCTGCTTCATCCATTAGATTTAAATGCGAAATTGCTTCTACTGGCTTAACTAATGCAAAAAACATCATTAAAGCAATAACACTTATTGCAATTAGTTTTAGTATTCTTATCATTTTACCACCCCAAAACAAAAAACGAATCAAAAGTAGTAGATTGTGCATTTTAATTAATGAATAAAACCGGAGGTGTGCGTGTGCACATTGAGGATTTTATGAATTGATTAAAATGTGCAAGGTGCTACTTTTCATTCGTTTTATCCTAAGCGTAGGCTTGACGCTTTTTATTAAACGAAATTAAATTTGAAAGTTCGGTTTCTACATTTTTTATTTTCTTTTGCTTTCTTACTTTTTCTTGTGCTATTTGATTTGCTTGGCGCTGTGCCATTGTTTGACATATAGCCTTTTGATATATAAAATGTGTATCTTGCGCAATTTTTGCCCAATTATATTCATTTTTAACTTTTTGTTTAGCTTTTTTAGATATATTATCACAAAGTTCAGGATTAAATAGTAAAGCAAGTATTGAATCTGCAAGTGAATTTGGATTTCCTGCATAGGCTTTCATTCCATCAACACCATGTTCTACTATTTCATTTAATCCACCTACATCTGATACTACTGTTGGAACTCCGTGCAAGCATTGCTTCTAATGCTACAATTCCAAAAGGTTCATATGTACTTGGAAATACTGATATATCAGCACATTTATACATTTTAGATACTTGTTTTGCATTTAAGTAACCTGTAAAATACACTTTTTGGCTTAATCCCATGTTATCCACTTGTGTTTTTAACTCATCTAGCATTCCACCTTTACCTGCAATTATTAATTTTGCATCATGATAGTTATCTAATATTTTTGGCATTGCAGATATTAAATGTTGAACTCCTTTTTCATATACTAGTCTTCCCATAAATAATATTATTTTTTCGTTATCAGATGCATATTGTCTTCTAAAATTATAATCTTTTTCTATTCCTGTATATGCTGTAGTGTTTATACCATTTGCTACAACATTTATTTTTTCATATGGAAGTCCAAATAATCTTTGTAATTCATTTTTCATAAATTTACTATTTACGATTACCTCCGAAGACTCATATGTAAGCATCCATTCTGTATCATTAATATATCTTTGTGTTTCGTCATGTATTCCAGAATTACGTCCGCTTTCTGTTGCATGTATTGTACTAACTAATGGTAAATCATAGGAGTTTTTTAATGTTTTTGCTGCATATGCAACTAACCAATCATGTGCATGAACAACATCAAATTTTTCTCCTTTTGCAATTAATTCATTTGCTTTTGCTATCATATTGAAGTTTAATTGCATTATCCAATCTATAAAATTGTTAGGATTAATCATATAATTATCTACTCTATATACATTTACTCCTTTGTCATTTTCATAGTATGGTGCATTTCCTTCTCTATATGTAATTACATAAACATCGTGTCCATCTTTAATTAATCTTTTTGATAAATCGTTTACTACTCTAGCAATTCCTCCTACTATCCTTGGTGGATATTCCCATGTAAGCATAAGTATTTTCATGAGCTCACTGCCCCCTTTAATTTTTTTCATTAGTTTAATTCACATCTATATTGTATAAGAATTTTTGATAAAAGTAAACATATATTTACAAGTTTTTTTAAAAATTTATTTCTTTTTGTATTGAATTTATTTGTTTTTTGATATACTATATATAATAATATTTTATTTTTACTAAGGAGGAATTTTTTAATGCCAAAAACTACTAAAGAACCTAAAAGTAAAATAACTAATAAATCTAATTCTAAGAGCAGTAGTACAAAAACTAAAAGTTCAAATACCGAAGCTAAACTTAAGAACAATACAGCTAACACTAAAACTACTAAAACAAAAAAAATAGCAGAAACAGCTAAAACTACTAAGAGTTCTAAAACTACTATAGCTACTAAAACAGCTAAAAAAGCCGCTACTTCTAAAAAATCTCCTAGTAAAAAAGCAACAACTAAAACAAAGAAAACTACAACTGCAAAAACAGTTAAAAATAAATCTATTAATATTTTAGAATATTACGATTTACCTTATAGATATAATCAAACAGTTGTAAAAGTCTTAGCTCAAACCCCTAAAACGCTTTTTGTTTATTGGGATATTTCAGATGAAGATAGAAAAAAATATATTAAAACATATGGAGAAAATTTTTTCGAAACTACTACACCTGTTTTAATAATTCATAATATTACAATGAATTATACTTTTGAAATAGAAATAAATGACTTTGCAAATTGTTGGTACTTTAATGTTAATGATGAAAAATGTGAGTATTTAGTAGAGCTTGGAAGAAGGCCAAAACCAAATACAATATCAATTGATAATAATTATTTATATATTACTTCTTCAAATAAAATTGAATCACCTAATGGCCATATTTTATTTGAGAAAGAACAAAAAACTCTGTACTTTAGAAATGTAAAAACGAACCAAAACTATTCTAAAGATATTGCTAGCTTGCAATTTATACAATACATGGGAAGAATATATAAATTAAAAGAAATATATAAAACATTTTATAAAGAAACTGAATTACTAGATATTGATAATCCTACATCTAGTTTTAAATAAACAAAGGAGAAATTAATGAATACTGAAAAAGGATATGTAAGTTTTATATTACATGCACACTTGCCTTTTATACATCATCCAGAAAGTGAAGATTATTTAGAAGAAGAATGGCTTTTTGAAGCCATTTCTGAAACATATATACCTTTATTATTAAATTTTAAAAAATTAGAGGAAGAAAAAGTTGATTTTAGAATAACAATGTCACTTACTCCTCCTCTTCTTTCTATGCTTGATAATAAATTATTGCAGAGAAGATATATTAAATATTTAAAAAAACATATAGAACTTTGTAAGAAAGAAGTTGTAAGAACTGCTAATGACAAAAGGTTAAACGAACTTTCTAATTATTATTTAAATAGATATTCAAATGATTTACATGTTTTTAAAGATATTTATAACTGTAATTTAATTGAAGGATTTAAATATTTTCAAGATAAAGGTTTTTTAGAAATAATAACTTGTGGTGCAACACATGGTTATTTTCCTATTTTATATGTTAATGAAAAAGCAGTTAAAGCTCAAATTGCTGTTGGTGTACAAACATACGAAAAATATTTTGGCAAAAAGCCACGTGGAATTTGGCTTCCAGAGTGTGGATATGTTCCAGAAGCAGATAAATATTTAAAAGAATTTGGTATAGAATATATTATAACTGAATCTCATGGAATACTTTATGCTGACCCTACACCTATTTATGGAACTTTTGCACCAATTGTTTCACCAGAAGGCGTTGTTGCATTTGGTCGTGATATAGAAAGTTCTAGACAAGTTTGGAGTTCTATTTCTCGGTTATCCAGGTGATTTTAATTACAGAGAATTTTATCGTGATATTGGTTATGATGCAGACTATGACTATATAAAACCATATATAGCAAAAAATGGTGTACGTGTTAACACTGGTATTAAATACCATAGAATTACTGGAAAAACTGAGAATAAAGATTACTATAACTTACAATGGGCAAAAGATTCAGCTGAAATGCAAGCTGGTCATTTTCTAGATTCTAGAGTAAAACAAATAAATGATTTATCTTCTTTTATGGATACACCACCTATAATTGTCTGTCCTTACGATGCAGAACTTTATGGACATTGGTGGTATGAAGGTCCTTATTGGCTATACATTTTATTTAAGAAGATTTATTATGATGATTGTAATTTTAAACTTATAACGCCAGGCGAATTTATAGATAAATACCATTGCATGCAAGTTTCTTCTCCTTGTAGATCAAGCTGGGGTGCAAATGGATATAGTGAAGTTTGGCTTAATCAAACAAATGATTATGTACATAGACACCTTCATGTTTCAGCAGACAGAATGTGTGAACTTGCTAAAACTTATCCTAATGCTAAAGGCTTAAAGAAAAAAGCATTAAATCAGTGTGCTCGTGAACTTTTACTTGCTCAAAGTAGCGATTGGTTATTTATTATTACAAATGGTACAATGGTAGAATATGAAAAAAAAAGAATAAAAGACCATATTGGAAGATTTACAAAATTATATGAGCAAATTAAAGAAAACAATATAAATAAAGAATTTTTAAAAGATATTAGTAGCAAAGATAAAATTTTTCCAGATATAGATTATATGATTTATTATTAGAACAAGTTTCGAATTCTTCTTCCCAAGAATAAAATATGTATATCTAGTGAGTTTTTAGTAGATAATAACATTATTGGGAAGGAGAATTTTTGTGCTTAAATCTTTTTGTATTAAAACAAACAATAAAAAGATAATCGATTATCTACTAAATGAATTTGAGAATATAAATCTTCAAAATTTGTATGTTTCTAAACTAAAATTTAAACATTACAATAATTTTATTGTACATTATAAAGGTAGAGATTTAGATTCATTTTATAATATTTTTTCTAATATTCTATCTTCTACAATATTAAAATTTTACGAAAAAGATATTGTAAAACATATAATTAATTGCAACTATTTTTATTTTACTGATATAGAACAAAGAAAAATATTAGAAATTGTTAATAATTATTTATATAATGGTGATTTAGATGAAGTGTATATTAGAAAAGATTCTATAATGATTTCATGTATAGATTATTTTTTAAGCAACAAATCACTTATTTTAGATGGTTTTGTTAATTTTAGAATAAATGATTATATTAAAATTATAGACTATATTGTGGATTTGGCTGTAAATAAATTTGTAATTGAAAGAGAATATTCTGAATTTATAGATTTATTAAAATGTTATATTAATTCTAAAGATTGTGGTACATCTTTAGTTCATTTAATATATCAAAACCAAGAGTCTACTTTACTTGATGAATTTAAGAGCATTATAAATTTGGATGAAAGTATATTAAATAGTAAATATGTATCTGATATATCTTTTTCATCAAATGATTATACATTAAATTCATTATTAACTCTCTTGCCCAGAAAAATATATATCCATATTATAAATGGTATGGAAGATGAATTTATTAATACTTTAAAGCTTATTTTTGATAACCGTGTGCATATTTGTAACGACTGTAATATATGTAAAGCATATAGATTGCAAATGATTCATAAATAAATTGTAATTTGTGTGATTAAATTAATTTTAAATCTGTAGGGGTCGCACCCCTGGGCGACCCTAAAATATTGATATGCGGGTCGCCGTGGGCGGCGACCCCTACA
>CALXNI010000089.1 GCA_944389715.1 uncultured Clostridia bacterium
TTAAATTAATTTAAATCTGTAGGGGTCGCACCCCTGGGCGACCCTTAAATATTGATATGCGGGTCGCCGTGGGCGGCGACCCCTACAACGTTTGCAATTATTTTGTTTTGGGCGGACACAAGGCCCGTCCCTACAACGTTTGCAATAAATTTCGTGTTTTTCGGACGGCAGATTGCCGTCCCTACATTTTTAAATTCTAATCTCCAACCTCCAACCTCTAACCTCTAATCTCTAAACAACAAACTACAATTTATCTAATATTTTTGTCATTAAAAAATAGAGATTATTTCTAATCTCTATTTTCTAATATCTAATTTCTAGCATATTACTCAATTATTTCTGAAACTATACCAGAACCTACTGTTCTACCACCTTCACGAATAGCAAATCTTAATCCTTTTTCCATTGCTATTGGTGTGATAAGTTCTATTGTCATATCTACGTTATCTCCTGGCATTACCATTTCTGTACCTGCTGGTAAATCGATAACACCTGTAACATCTGTTGTTCTGAAATAAAATTGTGGTCTATATCCATTAAAGAATGGTGTATGTCTTCCACCTTCTTCTTTTGTTAATACATAAACTTGTGCTTTGAATTTTGTGTGTGGATGTATTGTTCCTGGTTTTGCTAAAACTTGACCTCTTTCAATATCTTTTCTATCAATACCTCTTAGTAAAACACCAATGTTGTCTCCTGCTTCTGCTTGATCTAATAGTTTTCTAAACATTTCTACACCTGTTACAACAGTTTTCTTTTTCTCTGTTGATAAACCAACTATTTCAACTTCGTCTTGAACTTTAACAACTCCTCTTTCTACTCTACCTGTAGCAACTGTTCCTCTACCTGTTATAGAGAATACATCTTCTACTGGCATTAAGAAGTCACCATCTGTTGGTCTATCTGGTGTTGGTATATAGCTGTCTACAGCATCCATTAATTCTTTAATACATTGATATTCTGGTGCATTTGGATCTGTTGATGTAGACTCTAATACTTTTAATGAAGATCCTTTTATAACCGGAACTTCGTCTCCTGGGAAATCATAGCTAGAAAGTAGATCTCTAACTTCCATTTCAACTAATTCTAATAATTCTGGATCGTCAACCATATCACATTTATTTAGATATACAACAATGTATTTAACACCAACTTGTCTTGCAAGTAATATATGCTCTCTTGTTTGAGGCATTGGGCCATCAGCTGCTGAAACAACTAATATTGCTCCATCCATTTGAGCTGCACCTGTAATCATGTTTTTTACATAGTCAGCATGACCTGGACAGTCAACGTGTGCATAATGTCTTTTTTCTGTTTCGTACTCAACGTGTGCTGTATTAATTGTGATTCCTCTTGCTTTTTCTTCTGGAGCACCGTCTATTTGATCATAAGCTGTAAATTGTGCCTTTCCTAATAATCCTAACCATTTTGTAATAGCTGCTGTTGTTGTTGTTTTTCCATGGTCTACGTGACCAATTGTACCAATGTTAACGTGTGGTTTTGTTCTTTCAAATTTTGCTTTTGCCATTGATTTTTCCTCCTTAAATTACATGTAGAGGCAGAATCTATTTCTGCCCGTGTGGATATGGAATCCACCCCTACGTTTTTTATTTTATATTTTAAAATTTAATAACAATTTTTAATAATTGCATTCTATAACATTTTTTGTTATTTTGCAATAGTTTTTTGTTTTTTAATTTTATTTAAATAATATAAATTTGTTCATGTGAGGTGTGAGGTGCGAAGTGTGAGGTGTGCTTTTTAGGGCTAGGCTACGTAAGGCTTACCTTAGTTTCACACTTCACACATCCCACTTCTCACTTCACATTCAAATTACAATTTTCTTTATTGATTTAACTTGTATATAAATTTAGTCTTCTTTTTTGGCACGAGATGCTACAATCTTCTCAAATACAGATTTTGGAACTTCTTCATAATGACTTGGTTCCATTGCATATGTTCCTCTACCCTGTGTTTTTGAACGTAAGTCTGTTGCATATCCAAACATTTCTGCTAGCGGAATAAATGCTCTTATTATTTGCATTCCATTTCTTGCTTCCATTCCTTCCATTCTTCCACGTCTAGAGTTTACATCTCCTATAACATCTCCCATGTATTCTTCTGGAACTGTTATTTCTACTTTCATTATAGGCTCTAGTATTACAGCTTTTGCTTGTTTGCATCCTTCCTTGAATGCCATAGATCCTGCAATTTTAAATGCCATTTCTGACGAGTCAACATCATGATAAGATCCATCTACTAAAGTTGCTTTAAAGTCTATAACTGGATATCCTGCAAGGATACCACTTTCGGCAGCTTCACGGATACCTTCTTCTGTTGGTTTAACGTATTCTTTTGGAACAACACCACCAACAATTTTACTTTCAAATTCAATTCCTGATCCTGGTTCTAATGGTTCTAATTCTATCCATACATGTCCATATTGTCCACGTCCACCAGATTGACGGATAAATTTACCTTCAACTCTTACTTTATTTCTAATTGTTTCTTTGTAAGAAACTTGTGGTTTACCTACATTACATTCTACTTTGAATTCTCTTTTTAATCTGTCTACAATTATATCTAAGTGTAGCTCTCCCATACCTGCAATAATTGTTTGACCAGTTTCATGGTTTGTATAGGCTTTAAATGTTGGATCTTCTTCTGCTAATTTTGAAAGTGCTATACCCATTTTTTCTTGAGCAACTTTAGCTTTTGGCTCAATTGCAATTTTAATAACTGGTTCTGGGAATTCCATCGATTCTAGTATAACTGGATGATTAATATCACATAATGTGTCACCAGTTGTAACCTCTTTCAATCCAACTGCTGCTGCAATATCTCCAGCATATACTTTGTCTATATCTTCTCTATGGTTAGAATGCATTAAAACTATTCTTCCCATTCTTTCTTTTTTATCTTTATTTGCATTTAAAACAGTTGACCCTGCTTCTAATGTTCCTGAATAAACTCTAAAGAAACATAGTTTTCCAATAAATGGATCTGTTGCAATTTTAAATGCAAGCGCAGCAAAAGGTTCTTCATCAGAAGTTTTTCTCTCTGTTTCTTCTCCATCTAATGTAACACCTTTAATATTTGGTATATCTAAAGGTGATGGCATAAAGTCAACTATTGCATTTAATAATTCTTGAACACCTTTGTTTTTATATGATGAACCACAACAAACTGGAACTACTTTATTTGCTATTGTTCCTATTCTTAGACCTTTTTTTATTTCTTCTTCTGTAAGTTCCCCCTCGTCTAAATATTTCATCATTAATTCATCATCTTGCTCTGCTGCAGCTTCTACCATTTCGCTTCTATATTTTTCAGCCATTTCTTTTAAATCTTCTGGAATTTCTGTAACCTCAATTTCTTTTCCTAAATCGTCTTTATGAATAAATGCTTTCATTTTTATTAAATCAACTATACCTTTGAATGTATCTTCTGCCCCAATTGGTAATTGAATTGGAATAGCATTTGCATTTAATCTGCTTTTCATTTGCTCAACACAAGCTAAGAAATTTGCACCTGTTGTATCCATTTTATTTACATAGGCCATTCTTGGTACATGATAATTATCTGCTTGTCTCCAAACAGTTTCAGATTGTGGTTGAACTCCACCTTTAGCACAAAATACAGTAACAGAACCGTCAAGTACTCTTAAGGATCTTTCAACTTCAACTGTAAAATCAACGTGACCAGGTGTGTCTATAATATTTATTCTATGTCCTAGCCATTGACATGTTGTAGCAGCAGAAGTAATTGTAATACCTCTTTCTTGTTCTTGAACCATCCAGTCCATTGTAGCTTCTCCCTCATGAACCTCTCCTATTTTATGTGTTTTTCCTGTATAGAAAAGAATTCTTTCAGTAGTAGTAGTTTTTCCTGCATCTATGTGTGCCATTATTCCTATATTTCTTGTTTTTTCTAATGGAAATGCTCTACCTGCCATTAATTTTTTCCTCCTATTTAACTATTCTTTTGCGAACAGTAAGTAAAACTGTTCAATATACTTGCACTTAACTTAATAGATGTGGGAGGTGTGATGTGCGAAGTGTGCTTTTTATAGATAAGCTCCGCAAGCTCTACTTTAATTTCCAACTTCTCACTTCTCACTTCTCACTTCTAGACTACCATTTGTAGTGTGCGAAAGCCTTATTAGCTTCTGCCATTCTATGCATTTCTTCTTTTTTCTTAAATGATCCACCTGTGCTGTTAGTAGCATCTATTATCTCATTTGCTAACTTTTCAGCCATAGTTTTTTCATGTCTATTTCTTGCATAGTTAACTAGCCATCTTAATCCTAAAGTTTGTCTTCTTTCTGCTCTAATTTCAATTGGAACTTGGTATGTTGCTCCACCAACTCTTCTTGCTTTAACTTCAAGGACTGGCATTACATTATTTAATGCTGCTTCAAAAACTTCTAATGCATCTTTTCCTTCTTTTTCTTTTATAATATCAAATGCATCATATACTATTTTTTGAGCAACTGTTTTTTTACCATCTAACATAATGTTGTTTATTAATTTTGTTACAACTTTACTATTATATATTGGATCTGGTAAAACTTCTCTTTTTGCTATATATCCTCTTCTTGGCACTATTCTTCACTCCTTTTTTATTGTAAGGGGACACATCTTTATCTACCGCCATCTCTTGGGACAAGATATGTCCACTACTTATGAATAAGTGATGTCAGTTTTTTGTGTTTCCTTACTTTTTATGGTGATACCTAATTGGTATCTCAAGTTACTCTGAAAGACTTTTTGCCTTCCCGCACAGTGCAATAAATCTATTTTTTAGTAATCTTCAGTTGTGGCTTATGTTTTCTAAACTCTAACTTCCAATTTCTATACTCTATTTTTATTAGCACTATTATTTAAAATCAATTTTTATTTTTTAGGGCGCTTAGCTCCATACTTAGATCTAGCTTGCATTCTATCTTTAACACCAGCAGTATCTAATGTACCTCTTATTATATGGTATCTAACACCAGGGATATCTTTTACCCTTCCACCTCTTATTAAAACAACACTATGCTCTTGTAAGTTATGTCCTATTCCTGGAATATATGATGTTACTTCATATCCATTTGATAATCTAACCCTTGCAACTTTTCTTAAAGCAGAGTTTGGTTTTTTTGGTGTTACTGTTTTAACTACAGTACATACTCCTCTTTTTTGTGGTGATCTATGATTTGTTTGTCTGTTTGCTTTTGAGTTGAATCCTTTTAAAAGAGCTGGAGCTTTAGCTTTTGAAGCTGTAGTTTTTCTTCCTTTTCTTACTAATTGGTTAATTGTTGGCATTTTTATTTTCACCTCCTATATTTTGCATTTAAAAGTGCTAATTTGTTTTAAACACTAACGCGTTATATTCTATCACCCTTGTTATTTTTTGTCAATACTTTTTTTGCATGTTTTCCTTACGGAAATATGCGTTTGATTTATGTGAACATTTATGGTATAATTTATTTAGATATTTTTATTTGGCAATAGAAAAATATCAATATTTTATGAAAGAAGCGTGTATTTTTATTATGGACATCATGCGGTTATATGACATTCTTAATTCGAAGGCCAATCAAACTAATCCAGAGGTTTTAAAAAAGACTAATTCCGTATGGGAGGTTGTAAAAAAGCTGTTTATTTGTAATGTGAAGATGCGCGAATCTACAGAGGTTTGCATAACAATACAAAAAGATGGTTTAGTTCTTTATTCAGTCAACTCATGCAAAGAAACTGAAACCAATTTAAATGCATCTGATGCATTTGATTGCATCTATATAGCTAAATCCAATGGTTTAGCTGTACAGCTTATTTCACCACAAGATTATTTTGATAAAGTAGATAGTTTCATAATTTTTAGTTTTACTCCTTCGAATATTATCCCTGAGGAGTAATACTGAAAAGTAATATTATATCGCCACACAGGAGTCTATTGATTAGGCTCCTGTTGTTTTATGCAAATATACAAAAAAGAGTTAAAAGCAAAAGAGCGAAGTTTCTTTCGCTCTTTTAATATGAATTCATACTTTATATTAATTGTATTAATTCTTATTTTTTATTTACTAATTCTTTTAATGCTTTACCAGCTTTAAATACTGGAGCTTTTGATGCAGGTATTTTTATTTCTTCTTTAGTTTGTGGGTTTCTTCCTTTTCTAGCTGCTCTTTTTCTTACTTCAAAAGATCCAAATCCAACTAATTGAACTTTGTCTCCTTTAACTAAAGCATCTGTTACAACACTAACGAATGCATTAACTGCTTCTTCAGCACCTTTTTTTGTTTCTCCTGTTTTTGCAGCTATTGCTGCGATTAATTCAGCTTTGTTCATTAAAATTACCTCCTATAAGATTTGTTCTTGTGTAGAAATTATCTACAATTAAGATTATTCGCCAATTTTAGCTAAAATCCTTCTTTTTTTAATTTTTTATTTTTTTAAATCCCTTTGCCCCTAGGTTTTCCAGATATATATGCCATGTATAGCTTGATTTATAGGCATTTTTTTAATTATATTGTTTTTTTATTTTTTGCAACTTTTTATATGTCTTTTGTCCGTAAGGTATCATATATATCTCTTCTTCAGACAATATTTTTAATATAATGATTGAAACTATATATATAAATGTTCCAAAAAGCAAAGACATAATTAACAAAATTTTTGGTGAGATGATACCATACAAATTTGTATAAAATATATATGAAGTAAAAAACATTATAAACGAAGCAATAACTGGCTTTATAAAAAATTTATTTATCTCAAATTTTATATTTAAATTTTTCTTTAAAGATACAAAGCATATAACAAAAGATGTAATATGTGACAATATTGATGCTATAATTGCTCCTTTTACTCCTATTATCTCTATAGGGATTAACAATAAATTAAAAATCAACTTGATAATTGCTCCTATTGCAAAAGCAATTACAGGAACATTTACCTTACCTAACCCTTGCAATGCTCCATTTATTGTTTGAGTTAAAACAACAAAAATAATTGTCCATGAGGAATAACTCAGCATTTCTCCTCCAGAAGATGCATTTGGAAATAACAAATTTAAAATTTGATTTGAAAATGCACACATACAAATACTGCAAGGTAATCCTATTAATATAGTAACTAATATTGAAAATTTTATTCTTCTTTCTGCAGTATTTATTTGCCCTTTTGCTATAGCGCCAGAAACAGTTGGGACTAATGCTGTTGCAAAGGCTATGTTAAATGAAAATGGTAATGTTATTAGAGTATCTACTTTTCCACTTAATATTCCATATTGTATAGTAGCTTGTTCTTCTCCAATAAAATCCCTTAAAATTCGCACCACTGTTAATGCATCTATAGTTTTTGTAGTGGCCGAAAAAAGAGCACATAGAGCTATTGGAACTGAAACAATTAATATGCTTTTTACAACTTTTAACACACTATCTTTTCTGTGTACAGTTGAAGATATAACCTCCTGCCACATCTCTTTTTTTCTTTTTATGAAATATTTATATAGATATATAACACTAAAAAAAGTTGCAATTGTAGTAGCTAAAGTTGCACCAGCTGCCATTAGAATTGTATTGTTGCAAGACATGCTTGCTATTTGTTCTACTATTAATATTGTAAACAAAGTTTTAAAAATTTGTTCCAAACTTTGAGAATTTGCAGTTACTGTTAGGTTTTCTCTGCCATTAAAATATCCCTTTAAAACTGAAGCAATTGATACTAAAAATACAGATGGAGAAAGTGCTAAAATCGTCATTTCTGCTTCTGGTATTTGTAAGTACACATTTGCTATATAGTTTGCCTTAAAAAATAATATGCTACTACAAACAAATCCTAATATTCCAAACATTGCAAAAGCTATCTTAAAAATTCTATAAGCTCCTTTGTTATCTCCAATGGCTACTTTGCTAGATACTAATTTAGAAATTGCATTTGGAACTCCAATAGATGAAATTGTAAGAAAAAGAGCATATATTTGGAATGCACTTCCATATATGGCATTTCCTTTATCCCCAAACCCCTCTTTATTAGTAAGATATAATTTATAAATTAATCCAACTATTTTTATAACCACTTGTGAAAACATAAGTACAATTACGCCTTCCATGAAACTGTTTTGCTTGTTTTTCTTTTTTATTGTCTTTTCCTCCTTTTGTTTGATGAATTGTAATTTGTTAT
>CALXNI010000090.1 GCA_944389715.1 uncultured Clostridia bacterium
TGTCAAATTTGTTGCAAACGTTGTAGGGGTCGCCGCCCACGGCGACCCGCATATCAATATTTAAGGGTCGCCCAGGGGTGCGACCCCTACAGATTTAAATTAATTTAATCATTCAAATTACAATTTAAAAAGGAAATGAAATAAAAATTTCATTCCTCTAATCTTATCTAATTTGCTTTAAGCAAATCTTCTAATACATCATTTAATCCTATTGGAGTTACTTTATATTTTTTTTATTTATCATTTATTTCTATTATTTTTTCTGAACTATTACTTATATATTCTTTACTATTACTTTCAGTATCAATCTTATTATTTTTGTATTCTTTTTTTATGATTTCAATTCCATAAGTAGTTTCTTCTTCTTTTGTTTCTTTGTTTGTATGATTTTTTGTTGTATAATATTCTAATTCTATTTTATGATTAATATTCGATTCTTTTAAGTCTTCTTCTTCTAAAAAAGTAGCACCATAGTAAGTCCTAGAATCTTTCACTTTTCTTCCCCTTTCTTTTGTATTTATGCAAATCTATTTTGCACTTTTTTGAATATACTATAATTAAACTTAAAATACAATAAATTTTAATCGCACAAACTGATGAATTTTATCTGTTTTTGACAATATTAGCTAATATTTATTAATTTATATGTTTTTACTTTATTTCTGTTTCTAAAACTTAAAACTTCTGTAATGTAATTGAAAAAAAAGAAGGCTACTTAAAAAACCTTCTTAATTTATACCTTATTTTATAATTAAGCATTATCTTTTATATAGTCTACTACATCATTTACTGTAACTACTTTTTCTGCATCAGCATCTGGAATTTCTATATCAAATTCTTCTTCTAATGCCATTATTAATTCAACTATATCTAAAGAGTCAGCTCCTAAATCATCTATAAAAGATGCTTCTGGTGCTACTGCTGTTTCAGCTACTCCTAATTGTTCTACTATAATTTCTTTTACTTTATTGTAAATATCTTCTGAACTCATAGGTTTTATACACCTCCCTCAATTTTTATTGTTTTTTTTCTATTTAAGATATTATATGTTTTAGAATATATTGTCAATACTTTTTTTAATTTATTTTATATTTTAGACTAAACAGTAACCCTTATATTTGTTTTTCAAATTCTTGTGTTAATATATCTACGGCTTTTGATTTAGCAAATTGTTCTGCTTGTTTTATTGTAAAATAGAATAGATACTCGTCACTACTTCCATGTGCCTTTACAACAGGCTTCTTTACTCCTAAAAATAATGCTCCTCCATATTCTTTGTAATCCATTGTTTTACTAAACCTCTTTATACCAGGTAATGCGGGAATACAAGCAATTGTACTTAATAAATTCTTTTTTAAACTTTCTGAAAGAGATTTTTTTACTAATTTTCCAAATCCCTCTACCGTTTTTAAAAATATATTTCCTGTAAAGCCATCTGTAACTATTGCATCAACTTCTCCAGAAAAAGCTTCTCTTCCTTCTACATTACCTACAAAGTTTATATTATACTCTTCTGCTTTTTCTTTTAAAAGTTTATAACTTTCTTTAGTTAAATCGTTTCCTTTTGTTTCTTCTGTACCTATATTTAATAATCCTATAGCTGGTTTTTTTATTTTATAAATATTTTTTAAATATATATTTGCAAACTGTGCAAATTGCAATAAATTTATAGGTTTACAATTAGTATTTGCTCCTGCATCTATAAGCATTAGTCCCTTTTTATATGATGGAAGCATTGGTGCAATTGCAGGTCTATCAACTCCTTTAATTCTGCCTACTAATAAAGTAGCTCCCGTTAAGAGTGCTCCAGAGTTTCCTGCTGAAATGAATACATCTCCTTCTTCTTTTTTTAACATATTAAGCCCTACAACCATTGATGAATCTTTTTTTTGCTTTATTGCCTGTGTTGGTATATCCTCCATTTCAATTGTTTCTGTGCTATTTTGTATTTTTATCCTATCTGATATTTCTTTTAGATCTTTATTATATATTTCTCTTATTTTGCTCTTTATTACTTCTTCTTTGCCAATTAAAACTATTTCTGAATCAATTTCTTTAATAGCTTTTATTGCACCTCGTATATTTGCTTCTGGCGCATTATCGCCTCCGCATACAATCTAGTAATATCTTCATTAAATAATCCCTTCTTTATAAACAGTATATTTTCTATTCGTTTATTTTATTATTTTATTTTAAAAAAAGCAAGTATTTATTAAGATTTTATTAAGATTATTAATTAGATAAATTGTAATTTGAGTGATTAAATTAATTTAAATCTGTAGGGGTCGCACCCCTGGGCGACCCTTAAATATTGATATGCGGGTCGCCGTGGGCGGCGACCCCTACAACGTTTGCAATTATTTTGTTGCGGGAGGACACAAGGCCCGCCCCTACAACGTTTGCAATAAATTTCGTATTTTTCGGACGGTAGATTGCCGTCCCTACATTTTTAAATTCTAATCTCCAACCTCTAACCTCTAATCTCTAGACAACAAATTACAATTTATCGTATTAAAATAAAACATATTGAAATCAAGATTAAATATGGTATATAATTAATAAAAACAATTACGGAGGATAAAATGTATAAATTAATAGCAATAGATATAGATGGAACACTTTTAAATTCATACGGAGAAGTTACAGAAGAAAATAAAAAAGCAATAAATATGGCATTACAAAAAAATGTTGAAATAGTATTAACATCTGGTAGAATGCCAAAAGCAATTTTGCCAATAGCAAATGAAGTAAATGCAAATAAATATATAATATCTGGAAATGGAGCAGCAATATATGATATTCAAAACGATAAAATAATTTATAACAATTATTTAAGTAAAAAAAAGGTACTAGAAATTATAGATATTTGCGAAAAAAATAGCATGTTTTATAATGTATATACAAATAATGTTATACTAACAAAATCACTAAATTTTAATATACTCTTTTATCACAGCGAAAACAAAAAAAATCCAGAAAACAAAAAAATAAATATAAATATAACAAATGATATTTATAAATACGTGAAAGAATATGAAGGGGAAGACATTTTAAAAATCACAATTTGCGATAATGATGAAACTGTTTTTAAAAGCATAATAAATAAATTAAAACAAATAAAAAATGTAGATATTTTAGAAGTTGCACACATGTCTAGAAAAATTATAAAACATGGAAGTGAGGAACACGAAATTGCATATTATTATACAGAAGTAACAAATCAAAATGTAAATAAATGGACAGCAATTAGTGAATTAATAGGAAAGCTCGGAATACAAAAAGAAGAAGTAATTGCAATAGGAGATAATGTTAATGATAAAGAAATGATACAAAATGCTGGTATCGGAATTGTAACAGGAAATAGCTCTCCACAAATGCAAAAAATTGCAGACGAAGTAGTTGCTAGCAACAACGAAAACGGAGTTGCGGAAGCAATAAATAGACATGTTTTTTAAAATGTTACAAATATATTACAAGCATATTAATTTTAAATTACAATCACCTTAAATGTTGTTTTTAAGGTGATTTTGTTATAAAATAAAATAAAATACTAAGGATTAGGAGGAATCAATATGGCGTCAAATCCAATGCAAAAAAAAGCAAGAAATTCATTTTTATTAGGAATGGTATTAACACTAGTTATAGTTTTGATTATAGGAGTTTTACTAGTGTTTCTAGTATATATACCAAATAAAGAAAAAGAAGAAGAAAGAGGAAAAGAAGTAGTAGCATATGTTTTAAATCAGGATGTAACTTCTGGTAGTACAATCACAACGGATATGCTAACTGAAGCAACGGTTTATGAATCTATGGTACCATCAAATTATGTAGATACAAACGTAATAGCAACAATGTTAGCACAAAATGATGGAACAAGCATTATAGCAAAACTTAATATGAATAAAAACACTATTTTAACAACAGATTTAATAATGAGCAGTGAAAATCCAATTACAGATGATGTTAGATATGTAGAATACAATATGCTAGTATTACCAACTACAATAGCGGTAGGCGATTATATCGATATTAGATTAACACTTCCTAATGGGCAAGATTTAATAGTAGTATCTAAAAAACAAGTTAAATCACTTTTAGGAGACACAGTAGGATTAGAATTAACAGAAGGAGATATTTTAATGATGGAAAGTGCTATTGTAGAAGCATACATAATGTCAGCATCAAAAATTTATGCAATACAATATGTTGAACCAGGAAATCAAGTAGCAGCAGCAGAAACATACAGACCAACAGCAGCTGTAGAAAATTTAATAAATACAGATTCAAACATTACAGAAGAAGCAAAAGAAGCACTAAGAAATAAATTCATATCAGGATTAAGAGGATATATAGATACTGAAAGAAATGCATATATTGATGAACAACAAGAGAATCTAGAGACTAGATTACAAGAAGAAATTGAAAATGCAAGAGCAGCAAGAGAAGCATATCTATCAGGATTAACAAGCTATTAATATGTAAAACATATTAATAGAATAGCTGTAGGGGTGGACGCCTCTGTCCACCCGTAAACAAAACAACGAAACTAACATTACCAGAAAAAAGGGGGACATAGCTACTCCCTAATAGAATAACAAAAGAGTAAGCTGTGTCCCCACACATATAATAGGAGGAAACAAAAATTGAGAAAAATAGGATTTATAGGTGCATTCGAAAAAACAGATTTAATTATATATACTGCTAGAATATTAACAGAAGTAGGAAAAAGAGTACTAGTAATAGATACAACAATTCTACAAAAAGCAAGATATATTGTACCTTGTATTGCTCCAACTAAATTCTATGTTACTGAGTACGAAGGAATTGATGTAGCAGTTGGATTTGACGATTTAGAGTCCTTAAATGGTTATATGGGAGATATAGAAAACGATTATGACCTTGTTTTAATAGATGTAGATTCATACGAAAAATTTGATTCCTTTGAAATAATAAATTCAGAAAGAATATATTTTGTTACAGCATTTGATAGTTTCTCACTAAAAAAAGGTATAGAAATAATAGGTACTATGAGACAAAAAATTAGAATGAAAAAAATACTATTTGAAAGAGAGTATACAGAAGAAGATGACGAATACTTAAATTTTTTGTCTTTAACATATCCAATTGAATGGGACGAAGAAAAAATATACTTTCCATACGATCAAGGAGATTTAACTGCAATAATAGAAAATCAAAGAGTAACAAAAATAAAATTAAAAAATTTAAGTGAAGAATATAGGGAGGGACTATTTATTTTAACACAAGAAATAGTACCAGAGATAAAAACTGCAGAAATAAAAAAAGCATTTAAAAATATATAAGGAGAAAACAAATGGCAATAATATCATTTTGGAGTAATGGAAAAGAAGAAACTGGGAAAAGTTCAGCAATAGTAGCAATAACTACTCTTTTAGGAGTTAACCATAATTATAAAGTTCTAGTTTTAGATACTAAATATAATGACTATTTTTATCAAGACTGTTTTTGGCAAGAAGATAAAATTATTAAACTAATAAATAGTAACAGTTCTAAAACCGATATAGGTCATGGAATTAGTGGGCTTTCAAAAGCAATATTAAGCAACAAAACTTCTCCTGAAATAATAACAAACTACACAAGAATTGTTTTTAAGGATAGATTAGAGCTGTTAACAGACACTAATGTAGAACCAGAGGAATATGAAATACACAAAACAATATTTAAAGACATTGCAAGAATAGCAAGCAGGTATTATGATTTAGTATTTATAGATATAGATAACAATTTAGAAGATGAAATTACAGATTCATTGCTAGAAGTTTCAAATCTTGTAGTAACATGCTTGCCACAAAATTTAAGAAAAATAAATGAATATCTAAAAATAAAAGAAGAAAAAGAAGTATTTAAAAACAAAGCAATTATTCCACTTATAGGAAGATATGACAAACATTCAAAATATAATATTAAAAATGTATCAAGATACATTAAAGAAAAAAGAGGAGTGTGTGCAATACCATACAACACATTATTTTTTGAAGCATGCAACGAAGGAAAAGTAGCAGACTTCTTCATAAAATTTAGGAAGATAAACGAAAAAGATAGAAATGCAGTATTTATATCTAACGTAAGACAAGCAGCAGAAAAAATAGTTTCGCGTCTGCAAGAATTACAAATGAGAATGTAAGAGAGGAGTTCTTTAAAATGGTTGTAAATATAATTCTTACATTAGTTGTACTAGTGTTAGCCGGAGTCGGTATAAAATTTGTTATAGAAAAAAACAAAAATGCAGAAGTAGAAGAAGGCATTGACATTGACGATAAAACATACACAATAGACAAAATGAAAGAATATGTAAAAAAGAGATTAGACGAAATTACAAAAATAAACCTTTATGACATAGGGCTTTCAGAAGAAGAATTAAAAAGAAGAAAAGCAAAAAAATATGAACTAAAAAGAGCTCTAAAAGGGTGTACATATGGAGATGTTAACGACAAAAAATACGTTAAAGAATTGATATATGATTTATTATCAAAAGAATATGGAGTTACAGAAGTAAACATATCAAAAGCAATTCCTTTTGATATTCCATCACTACTTACATCACAAGATAAATTTGACATTCTTTTATATGCATACAAAAAAGATTTTGGATACGAAGCCTTAACACAGATTATAAAAAAATATAATTTAGCAACACTAAAATACATTGCAGGAGAAGCAAAACCATGTTATGTAA
Organism: uncultured Clostridia bacterium; assembly: GCA_944389715.1. Classification (GTDB taxonomy): domain Bacteria; phylum Bacillota; class Clostridia; order TANB77; family CAG-508; genus CAG-452. Next base: position 6,716 of record CALXNI010000090.1, read on the forward strand.
TAACAAAAGAAGAAATAGACGATATATTCGAAAAAGAAGCCTTGACCTTAACCTTCCAAGATAAATTAAATGTTGTTGTACAAAGAATATATCAACATTACAAAGGATATAGTAGTATAGACGAAATAAGAGATATGAATATAGATGGTGTATCAGGTGGTGTATCTGGTCTTCCAGAAAGCTTTTTAAGCCAAGTTGCACAAACAGATGGAGATTACCTAGAGCAAATTACAGAGCACAAAGTTCCAAGAGCCTGTGATAGTATTTGGATAATGTTCCAAGGTAAATCAATAAGACTAGCCTTCCTTTCATTTGGAAAAGAAAGTGAGCTAAAAAGAGTGTGCCAAAACATATATAAATATAATAACCCAGGACAATTATCAGATACAAACGGTTATAAAATAAACGAAATGAAAGATGGATCTCGTGTTGTTGTAGTACGTCCATCAATGTCAGAAACTTGGGCATTTTTCGTAAGAAAATTCGACGTAAAAAGAGCATCACTAGAACAAATAATAACAGCACCAGGAAAAGAAAATGCAATAGATTTATTAAGATTTTTAGTAAAAGGTGCAAGAATAATATCACTTACAGGTGAGCAAGGTTGCCGGAAAAACAACAATGCTTATGGCAATGATAGAAAGTATATACGAAACTATGAACCTTCGTATTACAGAAACAGCATTCGAGCTTCACTTAAGAAAAATATATCCAACAAGAAACATTCTATCAATGCGTGAAACAGAAACAATTTCAGGACAAGATTGTTTGGACGTTCAAAAGAAAACTGACGGTAGTGTTAATATAATTGGTGAGGTTGCAACAGACCCCGTAGCATCTTGGATGATACAATCAGCACAGGTTGCATCAAAATTCACACTATTTACACACCACGCTAAAACCTTCCCAGATTTAGTAACAGCACTACGTAACTCAATGTTAAGAACAGGAGTATTCAAAGACGAAAGAACAGCAGAAGAACAAGTTGTGCAAGTATTAAACTTTGATATACACTTAGTAAAAGACTTTAGAGGTAGACGTTACATAGAAAGAGTAACAGAATGTGTACCAGTAGAAGAAAAAAATGAATACACATTTGACCACAGAAAAGAAAAAACCTTAGAAGGAAAAATGGACAAATTTATAGATAATGCAACAAATTACTTTACTAAAGTTACAAACAGAGAACTATATAAATACGTAAACATATTAGAATATAGAAATGACGAATATGTAATAACAAACAAAATATCAGACTACAACTTAAAAGAAATGCGTATAAACATGGACGAATCAGACATAGAAGAATTTGATAAATTTGTTGAAAGAAACTGGGGAAAACAAAATGCAATACCAGTATCTGCAACAGTATCTGTAGGAAATGAAGAATCAACAAAAAGAAGAGGAAGACCAAAGAAAGAGGTGTAAAAACCATGTCAAACCAAACACTGTTTTTAATTATGGGAATAAGTGGTGGATTATTTGTATTTACAATAATAGCATACCTCATTATGAAAAAAATATTAAACAAATCAGATATAAAACACATAAAACAATTAAAAGAAGGAACTAAAGAAAAAAAATACACCTCAGATGTTATATATCAAAAGCTATATTTAGTATATACAAAAATACCAGGACTTAAACGCTATTTAAGAAAATTAAGAAGAAAACTAGAAATAATAAGTATAGATGATGAATATCTAACAAGAAGACAAGCAGCAAAAGCAATTTCTGAAGCAATAATGGTTATAGCACCCCTTACAATACTAATACTAATTTTAACATACAAAAACCTGTTATTAATGTCAATTTTACTACTATTTGAAATATTTTTAATAGAAACAATTATGACTGGAAAAGTAGATAAATTAGACACAAAACTATTAAAACAACAAGTAGATTTTTTTGCAGAAATTAGACATGCTTATCATGAATATAACATGGTAGAAGAAGCAATTTATGAGGTATCACAAAATGATCAATTAGAAGTCTCAAGACAAGGAGAAAAAATATACGAAATACTAATTTCAGACGATCCAGAAACAGAATTAGAAAAGTATTATGATGTTGCTCCAAACAGCTATTTAAAAGAATTTGCAGGAATATCATACTTAACAAGAGAATTTGGAGATAGAACAGATAGTAATCGGAGCATCTCTATACTTAAAGAACTTAAACAATATTACAGAAGAAATGCAACTAGAAATATTAAAAAGAGAAAAACTAGACTACGTATTTCAAAGTTTATCATTTATATCAATTGCACCAGTGTTATTAATGGAGCCATTAAAAAATTGGGCAATAAACAATTTTTCATTTACATCACAATTCTATGAGGGAAAAACAGGTTTTATAGTGCAATTGCTATTAGTAATATTAACATTTATATCATATGTATTAATAAGAAAAATAAAAGACAATGGAAGTATAAAAGAAGAATATCAAGACCCTAACAAAGTATGGCAAATGAAATTATATAATAATCCAGTTGTTAAAAAAATTGTTGATTTATTTATACCAAAGAAAAAAACAAAAGAATATAGAAAAGAAACAGAATTATTAAAAGACGCAGCATCAAAGCAGAGAATGGAAACTTTTTATGTTAACAGAATATGTGCATGCATTTTAACATTTGTTATATCATTATTCTTCTTTGGTCAAATACATAGAGTATCAATAGAATACATATACGAAAACGAAAAAGCTGATTATAATATGTTAGGTGAAATGTCAGAAGAAGAAACACAAAAAGCAAAAGAGCAGTTAGAAAAAGATAATTACTTTTTGGATAAATATAGATACAAAAAAGTTACTGATGAACAATTAAAATTAGACATAAAAAATTCTGTACAATATTCAGATCTTACAGAAACAGAGTTAGAAGAAGCAACTCAAAGAATAAGTAATAAATTAAAAGTAGTAAATAAAGAATATTTAAGTTGGTTGGAATGGTTACTTGCAATTGCATTTGCTGTAGCAGGATATTATGTACCAAAATGGATGCTTATGTTCCAAAAAATAATGAGAAAATTAGAGATGGAAAACGAAGTAATGCAATTCCAAACAATAATCTTAATGCTTATGAAAATAGAAAGAGTTAATGTTGAAATGATTCTAGAATGGCTAGAAAGATACTCTAACATATTTAGAGAGCCAATTTCTAAATGTGTTAACAACTACGAATCAGGAGCATGGGAAGCACTAGAAGAAATGAAAACCGAAATTAACTTTCCTCAAATGGTGCAAATAATAGAGGGATTACAATCAGCAGTAGAAAAAATACCTATTAGGGATGCTTTTGATGAACTAGATAATGAAAGAGAATATTATCAAGCAAAAAGAAAAGAATCAAATGAAAGATTAATATCAAGAAAAGGTTTGATTGGAAAAGTAATAGGATTCGCACCAATGATAGCTTTATTTGTTGGATATTTAATAGTTCCATTAGTATTGATAGGATTTACAAGTATGACACAAACATTCTCAACAGTGCAAACATCATTATAAAGTAGGGTAATAAGATGAGTATGCCATCAAAATAAAAATAACAAAACAAATTGCAAATGTGTAAGGGAGGATGGAATCCTGTCCTCCCAAAAACAGTAAATATATAAAAGGAGAAAGCTATGGAAAATGCTGCAAAAGCAATAATTATATCAGGAGGAATATTTTTTGCAATAGCACTTTTAACATTTGGTGTATATACATATACAAGTTTGAACAGACTTGCAAATGAGCAGGACGCACAAACAGAACAGCAACAATTAGTAAACTTCAACAAATCATACGAAGCATATAACAAATCTATAATGTATGGAACCGATCTTATAAGTGTAATAAACAAAGCAAATGATAATAATACATTATATGATGATGATACTTATAAAATAACAATAACTTTTGAGATTAAAACAACTAATATATATGCTTATGATCAGGACGAAGGAGAACGTATAAATCAAGGTGAGATAATTAAATTTGAAACTATATACACAAATGATGATTATAAAGAATCAGTCATAGCTAATAATTCAAATGCATTTGACGATTTTAAACGTCGATTATTCAAATGCACAGGAGTTGGATATAGTAATGTAACAGGAAGAATTAATAGTATGAGTTTTGTAGAAGTACCTTTAAATGATTATGAACATAAATAAAAGGAGTTATTATGGAAAACGCATCAAAAGCATTATTAATATCAGGTGGAGTCTTTTTGGCAATAGTAATTTTAGTAATTGCCGTACAATTATTTGTAGGATACAGAGATGTTGCAGAAACCTATGATGAAACAATGACAATGTCAGAAATATCAAATATAAACAAAGAATTTACAAAATACTTAGGAAGAGAAGATATAACAATACAAGAAGTTGTCACTGCAGCAAGAACAGCACAAAATTATAATGAAAAATATGGATACAAAATAATAACAGTACTTCTAGGAGGAGAAGATCTTACTTCTGATGATAAAGAAAATTCATACTTTGCAAAAAAAATAAAAGACAATATAAATAAGAAATATAAGATTAATACTAATACTATTGAATATTATAACGAGGAAGAGAATATTAACGAAGGATTAGTAAAGATAATTAAATTTACAGAAGTGACTCCTTAGATTAAAATTTAAAAATGTAGAGTTTTGTAGGGGCGATTTTAATCGCCAGCTCATCGAAGAAATTACTAAAATATGAATTATAATTTGGTCTGAACATTAACTTAAAAATCTGTAAAAAAGCCAAAATAAATGTTGCATATTGTAATAAAAAATATTATAATATAAGAAAGGGGATAATTAATGAAGCAGACACTATTAGTACTACTTGCAATATTTTTTATTATAATCTGTTTAGTATCTGCTATGCTAATAAATATCCAATCAGAAAAAAAAATTGTACTTCAAGAAAATCTAGAATATGAACAATATTTAAATAAAGAAATACTAGGAACAGACTTAGCCACATTAATCAGCAAAGTAGTAGATCAAAACGAAAAAAATCAAGTAAAAAAAGACGAAAATGGATATTACATAGACAATGGAGAAAACAGCATAAAAATAGATTTAAAAATGACAACAATAGATAAAACATATCCCATGGAAGAAATACATAGCAACGAAATTGTAAAATTTGTACAAAATTTTAATCTAATAAAATTTAAATGTACAAGCATAGAATATCATAAAAAAACAGGAAAAGTATCAAAACTAATTTTTGAAGAATTAGAATAAAAAATGTATAGGTTGCCTTATGTAGCAACCCACCAAAATAAGTTATTAACTTTTAGAATAAAAGAATTCTAAAGATAAAATAAATAAAAAAACTCAAAGGAGGAGATATTATGGAGAATGCATCAAAAGCGCTATTAATAGCAGGAGCTGTATTAATAGTAATAGTATTAATAAGTTTAGGAGTTGTGCTAGTTAATAGGTCAGGTGACGCATCAGGACAAGCTGAAGACCTTTCAACTACTATCGAAAACAGCGCAGGACAAGGTGTAAATGCTATTAGTAATATGACTACAAATATGTTTGATTTTTAATTAAGCGCTAAACAAACCTTAAAAATATATATGGATAGGTTAAAACCTATCCATAGACTAAAGAATATTAGTATTAATATTTTTTAGTCTATGGATAAAATATGTAGAAATACTATCTATCCTAAAGTAGATAGAAACAAAGGAGGAGATATTATGGAGAATGCAGCAAAAGCGTTATTAATAGCAGGAGCAGTATTAATAGTAATAGCTCTTATATCATTAGGAGTATATATTATATCATCACAAAAGGGAACAATAGAAACAAGTAAAGATGCAGGAGATGTTACCCAAATAGCAATACATAATAATAATTTTTTACAATATGTAGGATCAGGAAAATCAGGCTCTGAAGTTAAAAATCTGTTGACATATATACAAACTTATAATATTAGAAGTGAAGATGATAAAATTGGTGTAACATATAATGGTGAGGACTACACAAGTAATCTAAATGGACTAACAAGTTCGCTTATAATGGGTTTAAAAACTTATGAAGTGAGTGCTGGTTACAGCACCGAAGGTTATGTAAATGCAATATCTATTACAAGACCAGAATAAATATAGAGGATGTGATAGATCATGGAGAACGCAGTAGATGCATTAAAAATTTCATTTGCAGTATTTATATTTATATTTGCAATTGCAATCACATTTTCAATGATATCAAAAGCAGTAACGACCTCTGATGTAGTGTTGTATTATACAGATGAAACTAGCTTTTATGATTATGAAGCATCAAAAGAAGAAAATAGAGAAGTAGATGTGTCTACAGTTATAACTACACTTTATAAAACATATGAAGAAAATGTAACAGTAAAAATAAAATTAAATGAAGAAGATAATTTTACAGAATTTAGTTTAGATGCTGGAACTGCAACAGAAGAAAATATAAATAATTATATAGATACTAATTTATTAAATTTAGATGGTAAAAAATTTGAAGAAGAATTTTTAGAGGTGCCTTATTCTGGAATATACAAAACTGGAAATGATGGAAGTCAAGTTACTGTATCTAATGGAGGAAAAAAAATATATATAACATATGAATTAAAGGCATAAAAAATAAGGAGGAATTATGAGCGATACACTAATTACAATAATAGCTATATTTTTAGCAGCTATATTAATGTTTATATTTCCACTAATGTCAGTATCAGAAAGAAATGATGACATTGCTCAATCAGTAGTACAAACAGCAACATCAGAATTTGTAGATAAAATAGCAATATCAGGTGTAATAAGACCAAGTGATTTAGAAGCATATCAAGACAAAATAGCAACTACAGGAAATACATATGACTTGGAAATAGAAATACAAAAATTAGATGAAAATCCTGGAAAAAAATCATCAATTACTAGCTCTGATTTAGTAGGAGAAAATGTAAGGTATTCAATTTATACTAGTGATATTCTTAGTGAAATATATGGAGGAAACGGTGACGAACGAAATAATTATGTTTTAAATAAAGGAGATAATGTTATAATAACGGCAAAAAACACTAATACTACAATGGCGCAGATATTAAGGTCAGCATTTTATAAAGTAACAGGAAAAGGAACATATCAGGTAGCAGCAAGTGCGTCTAGTATGGTAGTAAATTCAGGAAAATAATATGAAATAATAAAAGGAAAAGTGAGAGGTGATATGGAATATGGTTAAACTTAATATACTCCGTATTACATCTCACTTTATTAGATAGTAATTCTAAGGCCTTTCCCTTATTTTTTTGTTGAATAGGAAAAATCAAACATTTTTCCTATTCAACAAAAAAGCTTCGCAAGGGATAAAATGGGACTGCCCTAAGTCACAAAACAAAAAATACAAATACTTTACTTGAGGTGAAAAAATGAAACTACAAAATTTTACAGTATTGTTTGTAATAATAGTATTACCAATAATAATAGTTACATCATATTATATGTCTCTTCAAGCAGACACAATAAACATGCAAACATCATATAATACAAAACTACTAGAATCAACAAAAGAAGCAATAGAAGCATTTGAAATAAACACAGTAGAATGGAATAGTAGTTATTCAGCAACAGCAGAATCAAAACGTAGAGATATAATGGCATCAATAAACACATTTACAACAGCCTTTGCTAATAATTTAGGAATAGCAGGAAGCAATTCAGAAACAATACTATCATATATACCTGCTATAGCATATACATTATATGATGGATATTATATATATTCACCAGCAGAAACAAAAATAACAGCAATAGATGAAAATGGAGTAACAAGATATGATGAAGATGGTAAAATAATATATATGACTCCTGGTCGTAGTGAGACAACTGATCCAGCAGAAGCAGATACAGAATATAAACATATATTAAAACCATTTTCAGCATACTCAAAGCAATATAAAAATGGTGATACAAATGTAGTTATAAATTATACTCTAGATAATTACATAAGAGTTTATGGAACAATAGGCGATGAATATGTTTATAAATACGGATATTTAATAGATACCAATACTGATAAAATAAATTTTAATAATTTAACAATATCTGGTCTCACACTAAATGGTAGTTCTATAACTCCAGAAGTACTAAGTGAGCAAATTGCATATGATAATACAACAGGAATTTTTAACTATTTTTATTCTACAGATAATACTAAAGTATATATAGATGTAGATAACACAAATTTTTTTATATTAGACCATGACGGAACCAAAGTAAATATAAATGAACTTACCCAAAATACATATAAAAAATGTACAATTCCAAAAGAAATTAGTGGAAATTATACTTATATAGAAATATATTACTGCCTAAATGATGGAGAATGGTATATAAAAGAAAAGAAAGATTTAGAATTTAGTGAAAGCAATAAGTTACAAATAAATGATGAAGATAAAATAATTGGATATCTAGGTGGAGAAACAAATATAAAGTATGACTATAGTGCTGTTAATTATTGCATAGAATCATATGTGTTTTCTAAATGGGTTCAAAGTAATTTAAGTAGTATTACAGATACTAATGGAATATCCATTTTTAATGGAGAGAATCCAGAAGTTTCAGACTCAGTTTTTAATCAAGAAAGAAGAAATGTAATAAAAGAAACTTTAACTAGTGATTTATATCAAGCTATAACAAGTTATAGTAGAAATTCAGAAGGAGAATACCAACTACCTAACATATCAGAAACAGATTGGGATCAAATATTAAGCAATGTATCAATATTAACATTTGCACAAAATATTCCAATAGGAATGAAATACTATAATAATTATGCAATAGCAACAAGTACATTTAATAAAGAATATGTAGATCCAAACGAAATATATTTAAATGCTGATGGAGATGAATATTATCACAAACCATATTGTAGTTATGCTGGTAGTACTAATATTATAGGTTATAGAAATATAGATTATGTAGTTAAATCATATGAAAATGGAGATACAACTAATTACTATTATTTACATGGCTATTTAGATGAGCACGATAAATATCAGTCATCTGAATCATGCTATTATTGCTTAATACAAAAGGATTTATATGTAGAAGCAAGTGGTGATTTGCTAACGAAAGAAGAAAAAGCATATAATACAGCACTTGCAAGAGAAAGATATGTGGCAAAAACAACCAGATTACCAGATGAAGTAGAGTCAACATATTATATTCATACAGTACCAATTATTGAAGATACAGGCGAAACTATAGGTAGTTTAAAATATAAGATAAATGACGTTACTATAGCTGGAGATGTAAGAACACCAATTAGCAATGGAGAAACATACACGATAAAACCACCTGATGACACAACATCAACTGAAAGTTTAAATTCAGCCCTACCAGAATACATAGGAGATTATGATAAGCCAAACAGAACAACTCAAGAAAATGTTGATACATTTAGTGCTTATACAGCAAATTTTAATGAAATAAATATAAACAATATAATTAAAGATACTTTTGGTTTAAGTTTTAATATTACACCAGATTCAACAAATTGGGGCTCAGATTATGAAGGTACAGATTTTATTAACAAAATAAACCCATTATCTTCAGACTATGGTAATGGATACATAAATATTCATTTACCATATAAAAGCACATATACTGTAAATGGTGATGCAAGCGCAACATTAACTGCAAATATTAATGATTACAATGATATTACACTTGTAACAACAGTGTATAATGTAGATGGATATGTAAGATTAAAATTTACAAATGGAGATAAAGAAGAATATTATTCTAATAATATTTTTTATGTATCTAATGGAACAGAAATATATTGTCAAATAACAAATGATATATCATGGTATACAGATGAGTGGAAAGTAGAAGTACTAAGTGTTGACTTAAATGAAACACTTGCCAGCAAAACAGTAGACTACTATACAATACGAGATGCTAATGGATTAGATGGATTTTCAAAAGCAATGAATTCATTGGGAACTGATGATGGAGATTTATATGCAAAAAGTGAAGGAAGAGAATTTCGTATTATAGCAGATAATATACAATGGCCACCTGAATATATGCTTGAAAATACACCTGAAAATACAAATTATATACCAGCTTGTTACCAAAATGAACATCCATTTAAAGGAACTTTTGATGGACAAGGTCATACAATCTCAGGTTTAAATATGAGCACAGCAAAAGGAGGTTTAAATCAAGATATATTATATTGGGGACTATTTGGCATAAACAATGGAACCATAAAAGATTTAACTATAACTGGCATTGACATAAGATTAAATAAATTTGAAGAAGTTAACAAAACATATAAAGCAGGAGGATTTGCAGGAGAAAATAGAGGAACAATACAAAATGTAACATTAAGTGGTGGTGCTATAAGAGGCTCTGCATATACAGGAGGAATAGCGGGAGACAACGCAGGAACAATAACAGGTGCTACTGTAAACGGAAGTGCACAGATAAAAACTCGAGGAAGATATCTTGAATTTAAAGCAAATAATGGAAGTAATAGTAAACAGGATAGTAGTATATACCTTGGAGGTATAGCAGGAAATAATAAAGGCGTAATAAAAAATATTAATATAGGAATTAGCGGAAGTGATAATGTAGAAATTGGTATTTCCAGCGAATTTAATAGAACAGTAAAAGTATTAAAAGGAAATGATGAAAGTTCTCAAACGATTGGGTTAAAGAGTTATCTTTATATTGGAGGAGTCATTGGAAAACTTTCAGCTGGAGGAGAATTATCAAGTATACACACAACTGATTCATCTGGAAACTCAGGTCAAGTTAAAGTTGGAATTTATGAAGACAAGACATTATTAAATATTGAGTCAGAAATTTTGGCAGATTCAACAAAAATATTAATAGATAATGATTCTGATAAGGGAACATTTGTTGGTGGAATAATTGGCTACTGTAGCACAGGTGGCAGTATACAAGACATTACAATTCCAAATAGCTGGCAAATAATAGGAAAGAACTTTACTCTTAAAAAAGCATATGATGCTTATTCTACTGGGGACGATTTATTCGATTCTCTAGCAGGACTACTGGAATCAGCAGGAGAACTTGCGAGTCTTATATTTAATTCTCCAGAAGATACTTATAGAAATTGTACAGGTGGATTAGTTGGATATGTTGATACTGATACTAATTTTGCAATTTATAATTGTATTAATAATGCGGATATTACAGGAGAATCAAATACAGGTGGTATTGTAGGAATGGCAAGGTCTGGACATATAAAAGGATGTATGAATTTTGGGGACATTACAGGAATAAATAAAGCTACAGGAACAACAAATATTACTGACATTAAAGCAAATGTAGGGTTGTCTATAGAGTGGATTGATGCTTATTCTGGTACAGGAGGAATTGTAGGTTTTAATATTAATGCAACAATACAACAGTCAGGAAATGAAGGTCAAATAAATTGTAATCATAGTGGTGGAGGAATTGCTGGAACAGATTATAAAGGAACAATTAAATATTGTTATAACAGAGGAAAAGTTACGAACAATTTACCAGAGAATACTGGAATGGCAGTGGCATACAACAGATTAGGAGGAATTGCAGGTGTAATTAATGCAACTGATATTATCAAATGTTATAATACAGGAGATGTTATAGGTGCTAGTTCATGGGTTTCAACACCTGATGAATCAGCAGTAGGAGGAATAGCTGGAGTAGCATTTGATTTTTCTGATAATGAAATTTATATACAATATTGCTATAATGCAGGAACTGTAAAAGGAAAAAGAACTCCGCGGTGGACTTGACACAGCAGGTAAGGGTACATTGTATAATGGAGGTATATTAGGAGTAAATAACGAAGGTGGAGTTAATCTTGAATCTAATAAGTATATAATAGAAGAAGTAGATTCTAAAAGTGGCTTTAATGGATATGATGATGAAAATAATTGTTATAATGGATATAGTAGAACTTCAATGAAAGATGAATTATACAAATGGGCTAGTGGTACTTCTTATGGACAAACAGCGGGGGCAGTATTTGTTAATAACACAAGTGACGCACCTTATGAAACTATAGCATATAGCACAATTGCACCAGTTGAAACTAATAAAGGATATGAGGGATATGGAGTGCTATGGTGGGAGCTAGAAGGCTATTCTAAACAAACATTTTACGTATATGATAACCAAGGTGTTGCAATTTATCCTCCAACATTACATATAGAGGGTGGAACAGTAACCCTTCCAATTCAAGATTATTATTATAACAAAGATGGCAAAAATTATCATGCATACCAAGTAATGCTAAAAACAGGAAAAACATATCCATGTAGTGCAACAAATACAAATTATACAGGAGGAACTACTGAAAATATAACAGTTACTGCAGAAGAAGAAATTTGGGAAATCTATATAGGAACTAGAGCTAATTACGTTTTTGCAAGAGAATGTAATACTGCTAATGGTTCTGTTTCCGGAGAAATCTATATACCTGAAGGAGATTATTACATCATTATGTCTGGTGGCGGTGGTGCTGCTTGTTGGACAATGTCAACTTTACAAAGTGCAGGTGCAAGTGCAGCAGGATTTATTGGATTAGTACATTTAAATGAAGGAACTTATAATTATAAGATAGGCGGCCCAGGTAAAGCAAGTTCAAGTGGACCATCAAGTGGTCTTGAATCATATCTTGAATTAGCAGATTTTAAAATTACTACTACTGGAGGAGAACATGGTAAAAAAGCTAACGAAGATGCTGCAGGAGGAACCCTTAGTTTGTCTGATGAGGCAAAATCTTGTTTAATTGGTGATCCCTTTATTTACAAGAATGGTTTTAATGCTAAAGCTACAGATGCGGCGACAACAAATAAAGGAAGTGGTGAAAAAAGTGTATTAACTTCAGGAGAATTAGCTTTTAATGAAGACATTAAATATGGTGCCGGAGGAGGATATGGTATTGTTGCTGGACAGCCTGGTCATGTAGCAAATAGAACTGGTATGGGTGGTTGCTTATATATTTTCTCAAAAAATGTATATAGCATTTGTGACGTACAATTACCTGATGATTACCAAGATGCTACAATAAATTTAAGTGTATCAAATGATGGATTACAAGCAGATGATGAAAATGTATTTGACGGAGCAGCTTTAGGCGAAACTGTTGGAAATATTAATGGTAGGGGTTCAAAGAAATTTATTGTAAAAAAAGGTGCTACAATTAATTATGATGTTGTATCAAATGATGGACATTGGATTGCAAATGGAACAATAACAAATGTAGGAACGCCTGAGAGAAATTTAGGAACATATAATCCTAATACAAATACACATACAATAGATATTAGTTTAAATAAAAGAATATTAACACATACAATTAGTAGTGCAGGAAACAACATAACTGTTACAGGTGATTTTACAGACTCAAATGGAAATATAATTTCTAACAAATTAACTGGAACTGGAAGTATTACATTTAATGTATGGTCAGCAGAGCCTAAAGTAACTTACACAGTATCAAGAACATATTATGATTATGATACAAAATCAGGTTCAATAAACGTTACAACAGACAAAAACAATGGAACAACACCTATTTCATTAGAGAAGACTAAATATTATGTAGATTTATCTAAAGTAACTTATGCACATAGTGCAAATTGGGGATCATATAAATGGAATAGCTCTAACAAAATTAATTTCGACGATAATGACTATGATAATGCATATATGTATAGTAACCAATCTGCAACTATAACAATTTCATCAGTAAACGGACTCCCAAATAACTGGACAATGTATTTAAATGGATGCTATGGAGATTCTGCAGGTTCTCCAAAGATTGAAGTTAGCATTAATGGTACAACTAAAATAAGTGAAAATATAAGTAAAGATAAAAATAATAACTATTCGATAGAAGGAAATGGTACGGAAGTAAATAATATTGTAATAAAATTTACTACACCTAAATATATCGCAACTAATATTTATCTAGACGCAATATATTTTGAAGTAAGGGATTAAATCCAAAATAAAAGGGCGGATTCTATATCCGCCTGTAATTAAAATAAATATCAGAGGAGAAAAAATAAAATGAAAAAAGGAAAAAAGAAGAAAAAGATAATAATAGCAATAATATTATTAGTAATAATATTAGCAACAGCTATAGCAGGTACAATTTATTATATAAGATATGTAGACCATACTAAAAATACAAAAATAGTTGCAACTAAAACAGTAACAGAAAATGAGCAAACTAAAGAAATAAAATACACAATAAAAGTAAAAAATTATGAAATTGTAAATGTTGAAAAAGAAATAGCATTTAACAGCAAGGAAGAAGCACAAAAAGAATATGATAGATACCAAACAATAAACCAAAATGAAAGAAGAGGAATACAAGCAGAACTAAAAAAGAAAAAGGTAATAATAACAATGACAGAAGAAGAATTTAAAGAAGATATAGGTTACGAAAAAGAATACACGATGAAAATAACAACAGAAACAGGAGAAGAAAAAATAGCACAAAACCACGGATTTTTAGCTTTATACTTACAAGACCAAGGCTACACAGTAAAATGAGCAAAAGGGGATTTTCCCTTTTTGCTCATTTTACAACTATCCAGTATATAACAAAAATTTGTAGAGAAAATGTAGGGGCGATTAAAATCGCCCCTACTAATTGTAAAAAAATGTAAAAACATATTGACATATGTTATAACTAAATGCTAAACTATATTTACATTATTTTTAAAGAAGGGAGGTAAAATTTATGTCAAAAGATTTTGAAGAAAAGGTTCTAAATAAACTATCTGAATTAGACGTAATAAAAGAGAAAGTCTCTATAATAGAAGAAAAAGTCTCTGTAATAGATGAAAGAGTTTCTGGAATAGAAGGAAGAGTCTCTGGAATAGAAGAAAAAGTTTCTGAAATAGACGTAATAAAAGAGAAAGTCTCTATAATAGAAGAAAAAGTTTCTGTAATAGATGAAGTAAAAAGAGAAGTAAAATTAAATAGTAAAAAAATGGATAATTTAGATAATAGACTAGAAAGAGTAGAAAAATCTTTAGTACTAATGGAAAATAAGTTAAATGAAGATTTAAAAGCAATTCATGAAGGATACATACTTAATTATGAGTTACGAATAGAAGATAGAAAGAGAATTAATTCTTTAGAAAATTCAAGCTTTGATTATGCAATAAGAATATCAAATTTGGAAGATATTGTTGATGAAAATACTAAACAAATAAAAAAATTAATGTCTTAACTTTCCAAAAACTAATTGGGGGCTTAAATATGTAATTATAGGGCGAAATTACATATTTAAGCCCCCAAATTTGTCTATAGGAATAAAAATTTTAAATAAGCAAATACTACCTCAAGAGGTGGTTTTATGGAAAAAAATGAAAAAGAGCACGAAGAAGAAAATACTACAAAATATGGAGAATTTGTCTGCTCAGCGTTTCAATGGCTTCCACTAGATAAGCAAAAAGAACAGGCTGAAAAAATGTCAAATATTACAAAAAAGAAAAAAGATTAAAAAAGTGTAATAATAATGCCCTAAACCTAATATACATTTATTAAAGTTTAATTGTACAAACATTTTATTAGGAGGGAATTAATTTATGGAAAATCTAGAAATATATGAGGACATTGCTAACCGTACAGATGGAGATATATATGTTGGAGTAGTTCGGACCTGTTAGAACTGGTAAATCCACATTTATTAAAAATTTTATGGACTTACTAGTTATACCTAATATACAAAATGCATATAAAAAAGAAAGAGCAAGAGATGAGCTTCCACAGAGCGCAGCAGGTAGAACTATAATGACAACAGAGCCAAAATTTGTGCCAAACGAAGCGGTAGAAATTACGATAGGAGAAAACTTAAAATTGAAAACACGTCTAGTTGACTGTGTGGGATACTTAGTAAATAATGCACTTCGGATATATGGAAAATGATGTTCCAAGAATGGTAAAAACACCTTGGTCAGAAGAGGAAATACCCTTTGAAGTTGCAGCAGAAGTTGGAACAAAAAAAGTAATTACAGAACATTCCACAATAGGAATACTAGTTACAACAGATGGAAGTATAACAGAAATTCCAAGAGAAGATTATATAGAAGCAGAAGAAAGAGTTGTAAAAGAGTTAAAAGAACTTAATAAGCCATTTGTAATAGTATTAAATACAAACAATCCATATTCAGATTATTGCAAAGAATTAGCAAGAACATTAGAAGATAAATATGGTGTAGCAGTACTTCCAACTGATTGTACAAATTTAAATATGGAAGATGTAAATGATATTTTTGGTAAAATATTATATGAGTTCCCAGTAGAGAGAATTAATTTGAATTTTCCGGGCTGGATAGATGGATTATCAGATGAACATAAGTTAAAACAAGAATTATATACAAATATAAAGGAAGCTTTTAAAGATACAAATGCTGTAAAAAATATAAATATGGGAATAGAAAGAATAAATACTGCAGAGATTATTATGCAGACTACAATAAAAGAAATAAACCTAGGAAATGGATCTGTAACATTAGATATTCAATTGCAAAACAATTTGTTCTATCAGGTGTTAACAGAAATAACAGGTGTAGAAGTACAAAATGAAGCTGATTTATTCTCAACTATTTCTAATTTATCAAAAATTAAAAAAGAATATGATAAGGTAGCTGTGGCACTAGAAGAAGTAAAACAAAAAGGATATGGAATAGTAACACCTTCTATGGAAGAACTAATATTAGATGAGCCAGAAATGGTAAAACAAGGTTCAAGATTTGGAGTAAAATTAAGAGCAAAAGCACCATCAATACATATGATTAGGGCAGATATTGAAACAGAAGTATCTCCAATAGTAGGAAGTGAAAAACAATCAGAAGAACTTGTAAATTACTTATTATCAGAATTTGAAAATGATCCAATAAAAATTTGGGAATCAAATATATTTGGAAAGAACTTACATGAACTTGTAAATGAAGGTTTGCAAAATAAACTATATAGAATGCCAGAAGATGCGCAAGAAAAACTTCAAGAAACCTTGGAGAGAATAATAAACGAAGGAAGTGGAGGCCTAATCTGCATAATACTATAAAAAATTTAAAATAAAAGCTAAAATCCATATTTAAAAGATATGGATTTTAATTTTATAAAAAAAATTTAAATAGCACAGAATTCGACACTTTTTTTAAATTATTTATGGTAACATGTAAAAAAATAGAAAGGTATGTAAAATATGAAAGAATGTTATAATTTAACTGATCCACAAAAAAGTATTTGGTTTACAGAACAATTATATAAAGGAACAAATATTTCAAACATATCAGGAACAGTAAAAATTAATAGAAAAGTAAATTTTAAAGCATTAGAAGAAGCAGCAAAATTACTTGTTAAAGATAATGAAGCATTAAGAACAAAAATATTTATGGATAAAAATAATATTCCAAAACAATACTTTATGGAATATAAAGATTTTAATGTTGACCTTGTAAATGTAGAAAATGAAGTAGAGCTTAATATATTAATCAATAAACTGTCAAAAAAACCATTTACATGTAATAGTGAATATCTTTTTAGATTTACCATGTTTAGATTTCCAGACGGAAAAGGTGGGTGCAACATTATATATAGCCACTTGATATCTGATGCATGGACAACTACCTTGATTTGTAATAGATTTATTGATAATTATAAAAGAATTTTAAATAACGAAAATCTAGAAAGTGAACAATTTTCATATGTTTCGTATATTAAAGATGAGGAAAAGTATGTTAGTTCAGAAAAATATATAAAAGATAAGGAGTATTGGCAAGAGAAATATAGTAAAATTCCTGAGCTTGCGACTTTATCTAATAAAACAAATAAAAAACTAGATAGCAGTGCAAATAGGCTTGAATTTAAGATTAATTCAAAAAAATATGCAGAAATAACAGAATTTTGCAAAGATAATAAAATATCAATTTATACATTTTTTATGAGCATATATTCTATATACATTTCAAGAATAACAAAGTTAGACAAAATTATATTAGGAACACCAATTTTAAACAGAAGAAATGTAAAAGAAAAAAACACTATAGGTATGTATGTAAGTACTATTCCTATGGATATAAATGTAAATGAGCAAAAAACAGCTATACAATTATTTGATGACACAACAAAAGAAATAATGAAAACATTTAGACACCAAAGGTATCCATATATTAAGTTATTACAATATATTAGAGAAAAATTTAATGTAAACAGAGGACTATATGATGTTATTATCTCATATCAAAATGCAAAAACAAAAGCTGAAGAATCAGTAATTCCATATGTATCAAGTTGGCAGTTTAATGGAAACATATCAGAAACATTAAATATACATATATTGGATGTAGATAATACAAAAAGATTAAATATATTTTACGATTATCAAACAAGTAAATTAACTAAAGGAGAAGTAGAAAACATTCATAAAAGAATTTTGTATATTATAGAACAAATAATAAAAAACAAAGAAATTCTAATAGAAAATATTGATATAGTTACAAAAGAAGAAAAGAAAATTATAGAAAAATTAAATAAAACAGATGCACAATATCCTAAAAACAAAACAGTAACACAGCTATTTGAAGAACAAGTTAGAAAAACACCAGATAAAATAGCAGTGTGCATAGATAATAAAAAAATAACATATAAAGAATTAAACAAACAGGCAAATAAACTAGCACATTTTCTAATAAAAAAGGGAATAAAACAAGATATGCCAGTAGCAATTAGAATAAATAAAAGTATAGAAATGATAATAGGAATAATAGCAATAATAAAAGCAGGAGGCTGCTATTTACCTATTGATTTGTCATATCCTGAAGAAAGAGTAAAATTTATGCTAAAAGATAGCAAAGCAAAAGTTTTACTAACTAATTCAAAATGCATAAATAATTGCGATATGAATTTAGATATTGAAATAATTAATTTAGATAATAAAAGTATTTACTCTAAAGATAGTAAAAATCTAAAAACAGTAAATAAACCAGACGACTTATTATATATAATTTATACTTCTGGATCTACAGGAACTCCAAAGGGAGCAATGATAACACATAAAAATGTAGTAAGACTAATGAAAAACAATAAATTTCTTTTTGATTTTTCGGAAAAAGATATATGGACAATGTTTCATTCAGTAGCATTTGATTTTTCTGTTTGGGAGATGTATGGAGCATTACTTTATGGAGGGAAATTAGTTTTAGTTCCAGAAAATATAGCAAAAAGTCCAAAACAATTTTTGGATCTATTAAGAAAAGAAAAAGTAACTATACTTAACCAAACACCAACATTTTTCTATAATTTATTAGACCAAGAAATTAAGGAAAAAGATAATAATCTTAAAGTAAGATACATAATTTTTGGTGGAGAAGCTTTAAAACCAAATCTAATAAAACCTTGGAAAAATAAATATAAATCTACAAAGCTTATAAATATGTATGGAATAACAGAAACAACTGTACATGTTACATTTAAAGAATTAAGTGACAATGACTTGTTATCTGATAAATCTAATATAGGAGTACCTATTCCTACACTAAAAACATATATATTAGATGAAAAATTAAGAATGCTACCTGTTGGAATAGAAGGAGAAATCTGTGTTGCAGGAGATGGTGTGTGTAGGGGTTATTTAAATAGAGAAGAATTAAATAAAATAAAATTTGTAGATAACCCATACAAAAAAGGAGAAAAACTTTATAGGTCAGCAGATAGTGCAGTATTAGGAGAAGACGGCAATTTATATTATAAAGGTAGAATAGACAACCAAGTAAAAATAAGAGGCTTTAGAGTAGAATTGGGTGAAATAGAAACAAAACTGTTAAGACATCCAAAAATATCAAAATGTGTTGTCTTGGAAGATAAAAAATCAGATAAGGACTCACATTTAGTAGCATATATAGTATGTAATGGTGATGTAAAAATCGAAGAACTAAAAGAATACATGAAGAGTTTAGTACCAGTATATATGATTCCAAACTACTTTGTAAAATTAGATGACCTACCAATAAATAGTAATGGTAAAATAGATAGAAAAGCTTTAAAAAATACTAGATATACAATAGAAAAAGAAACAAAATATGAAGCCCCAAGAAATGATTTTGAAAAGTGCCTAAAAAAAATAATAGAAGAAGAAATGCAAATACAAAATGTAGGTATAAATGATGACATATTAAATTTAGGGGCGGATTCATTAACTTTAATGAGAATAGTTTCAAAATTATTGGAAAATAACTATGAGGTAAGTATACAGAAATTCTACGAACAAAAAACAATAAAACAGATTAATAATACTTTAAATTCTCAAAATAATGATGTAGACAGTTTAGAAGCAAACTTATATTATAAATTTGAAAATAAAGAACATGGAGAAAAAATATCTTTTAATAACATACTTTTAACAGGGGCAACAGGTTTTTTGGGAATACATATATTGCATGATATTATAAAAAATACTAATGCAAATGTATATTGCTTAATTAGAGACAAAGAAAATACAGATGCTAAAACAAGATTAATTAATAAATTAAAATTTTATTTTAATGATGAAATGCTAGAATATATGGATAATCGAATAAGTGTTATAAAAGGTGATATTACAAAGGAAAGATTAGGACTAGAAGAAGAACAGTATAAGAGTATTGGATATAAAATAGATTTAGCAATACATTCTGCAGCAATTGTAAATCATTATGGAAAAAAAGAAATATTTGAATTAGTAAATATTACTGGTACAAACAATATAATAAAATTTTGCAAAGATTTTAATATAAAACTTAACTATATTTCTACAATTTCAGTCTCAGCAGATTTTATAATGAACAGAAATATAACAGAAGAATTTAATGAGCATTCATTATACATAGGACAAGACTACAAGAAAAACATATATGTAAGGACTAAATTTGAGGCAGAATATAACTTATATAAAGAAATGGAAAAGGGATTAAAAGTAGCAACATATAGGCTTGGAAATATAACAGCAAGAATTACAGATGGTAAATTCCAAGAAAATGATTACCAAAATGCCTTTCTAAATAGAATATTATCATTAATTAAGCTAGGAAAAACAACAGAAGAATTATTAAAATATGAGTTTGATATGAGCCCTGTAGATGAATGTAGTTACTTTATAACACAAATAATGCAATATGAAAATAGTTATAATAGAGTATTTCACATTATAAACAATAATCAAATAAACTTAAAACAATTGCTAGATAATTTAAATTTAAAGAATTTAACAGTAGTATCAGGACAAGAATTAAAAGAAATCATAAAAAAAGAAAAAAACAAATTAGGATTAATAAATGATATTACAAATAATGCATCAATTAATAAATTTATTAAAATAAATTCAGATGAAAGCATTAGATATTTAAATAATCTTAATTTAGCATGGAAAAAAATAGATAAAAAATACTTACAAAATACAATAACTAAATATTTAAATATATGAGGTACTAAAATGAGTAAAAGTAGAAATATAAATACAAGTAAAATAGCAAAATTCTATTTAACAATTCCATTAATAATAAGCATAATATTATATATTCTTTTACCCACTATTTTAAATTATCCAATTGGCTCAATAGATAATAAGTTTCAACAAGAAATTGATGGAATGACATATTCAATGCAATTTTTATTGATGAGTAGTGTATGCTTTTTGCTAGGAACAATTGTATTAGTAATAAATATAAATAAAATTAATAAATTATTAGCTGCTCTAGAGAAAGAAAAAAATAAAAAACAGGTATTAGTTCAGAAAATAACAAGCCTATGCGTAAAGTTACCTATTAGATTATACATTACCCAGATAATAGTACCTTTAGTGTTTATACCAACTATATTATTGGTAAGAGGTGTTGAATTTATAGTAGTACTAAAAATATCTAGTATCTTTATACTATTTTTAACATTTTCGGCAGTTTTATCTTATGTATTTTCGCAAGGAGAATTTAAAAAGCTAATTATAAAAATATACGAAAATCAAGTAGATTTAGAAAATAATATTATAAAAGAAAAACCAAAACTTAGCATAAAAACAAAAATTGTTTTAGAATTATTGCCATTAATAATTATTTCCTTAATTTTCACTTCGCTCATTTCATATACAATGAATTCTGAAATTATAGGAGATGTAAAATATAACAGTTATAAAAATGAATTAGAAAGAATTTTTGACAAAGGCATATATAAGGATAAAAATGAAATAATAAATAGTTTAAAATCAATAAAATTAATAGATGAGAATAGTACACAATTTATAGTAGATGAAAATGGAAATAGTTTTAGTTTAAATAGTAATATTCAATTATCCAATTTTTTTATAAAATATTTGTTAGAGAACAAAGAAGGAAATAGAACATATGATTATTATTGTATAGATAGAGAAGGAGCTTTTATACCAGTTAAAACAAATAGCGAAACATATTATGTAGGAGTATCATATCCAACAACCTCTTATATGTATATAAAAATGCTAGGTATATCAGCAACTGCACTTTTGGTGATAATATTTGTAACATTATATTATATAGCAAAATCTCTGGGAAAAGATATTAAACTAATAACACTAGGATTAAACAAAATAATCGAGCAAAATGACTTAACATATAATTTAACAGTAACTTCTAATGATGAAACAGGAGAACTTACAAATTCATTTAACGAAATACAAGAACTTACTAAAAAACATATTAAAGAAATAAGAGAAAATCAAGATTTAATAGTAAGACAAGGAAAATTATCAATACTTGGAGAAATGGCAGGAGGTATGGCACACGATATTAATAATCCAGCATCTGCCATAAATATGTCAATAGATTGTTTATACGAAATTGATAATAAAGAGGATAGAGCAAAAATATTAGACAATATGAAAGAATGTACAAAAAGAATACTAGCAATAGTTAGTAGTGTAAGAGACCAGTTCAGAAATTTAGGAGATACAAAGAAAAGCAACTTTTTATTATCAGATGTATTTAAAAATATAAAAATAGTTATGCAAAACCAACTAACAAAATATAATTGTACATTAAAAATAAATTGTGACAGTAATATAAAAGTTTATGGTGAAATTAATAAATTAAATCAAGTAATTAGCAATATAGTTATGAACAGTATTTTAGCATACAAAGATATAAATAAAAAAGGTGAAGTAACTATTGATGTTGTAGAAGATGAAAAATATAACATAATAAAAATAAAAGATGAGGCAGGAGGAATACCAGAAAAAATTAGAAACAAATTATTTGAAAAAATATTAACAACAAGAGGAACACAAGGAACAGGCCTTCGGACTATATTTAGCTAAGCCAATTATAGAAGATGAGTTTGGTGGGGAGATATATTTTGAAACAGAAACAAATAAAGGAACAACATTTTATATAAAATTAAAGAAAGTGGAGGAATAAAAATGGAATTGAATTATAAGGATACAAAAGTACTTTTAATTGATGATGATGAAAATTACGGATTTGCATTAAAAACTTTATTAGGGTCTAAAGGACTAAATATAAGTAGTTTTACAAATCCAGAGGAGGCTCTTAAAAATTTACAAACACAATCTGTAGATATTATTCTTCTTGATTATTATATGCCTGAAATGACAGGAGAGGAATTTTTAAAAAAATTCAGAGAGTTTAATAATGAAACAATTGTATATTTACAAACAGCATTTTCAGAAGAGAAACCAGAATTAGAAATGTTAGGAACTCTTAATATACAAGGATATATAGACAAAAACAAAGAACCAAACGAAATATTCTTGGAAATAGCATCAGGAATAAAAATGAGTGAATTAATGAAAACAATAAAAAAACAAGAAATGCAGTTAGATGCACATGAATATAGGAATCAATTTTTGGGGAAATTCTTAAATACATTGATTGGAGAGATAGGAGAAAAGAGCTTTGCAATGACAGGAAACATATTAGCTTTAGAAGAATTTGCAGAAGAAATTTCTCCAGATGAAAGAGAAATATATAATAGAAGTATAGATAACATAAAAAGTTCAACAAAAAAATTAAATGAATTGATTAAATCATTAGAATTAGATAGAGAAAACATTACAGTAAGTGAATTGAAAAACATGTTAACAAATTTATTTGAAATAACTTTTACTGCAAAAGATATAAAACTAAACTTTAAAAATAATACTAATAATGAGTATTTAATAATCCCTACAGATATAAAAGTGATTATATACATATTAGTTGATATAATAGAATATTTAATTGAAAAGCAAGAAAAAGAGATTGATATTTTATGTGACAAAGACGAAAAATCCATAATAATAAAAATATGTAATGAAATTGAAAATGAAGATTTGTTTAAAAAAATTAATAAATTAGCTATTTTTGATAAAAAAATAGAAGTTATAAATGAATACAATCAAATACTTTTAAGAATAAAAAAGGCGTTTTGCTAATAACGCCTTAAATTTTGCCCTGAACATTAACCTAATACTAGAAGAATTTTAAAATAATATATTGTTTTATTAACACATATCCTATATAATAAGAACAACAATAAAATGTGGGAGGTCTTTATGAACTTACCAAATAAACTTACAATATTTAGAATACTATTAGTACCAATAATGGTAATAGTACCTTATTTTAATATACAAAATAGTTATTTAGGAATGTCAATTTCATATTTGATAATGAATTTAATATTTATTATTGCTTCATATACAGACCATTTGGATGGAAAACTAGCAAGAAAAAACAATCAAATAACTACATTTGGAAAATTTGCAGACCCTTTGGCAGACAAAATATTAGTTTTGGCTGCAATGCTAATATTAGTAGAAGATGGAAATTTACCTGCATGGATACCTATAATAGTAATATTTAGAGAATTTGTAGTATCAGGATATAGATTAGTAGCAGTAGAAAAAGGTGGAAAAGTAATAGCAGCTAGTATTTGGGGAAAACTAAAAACATTAACTCAAATGTTAGCAATTATATTGATGTTTATAAATATAAATGATACAAATAAATACGGAGCATTTATTAATGGAAACTTAACAGGTTTCCCATTAGTTATAAATATTTTAGCAACAGTATTAATGACAATTTCTGTAATTGCAACAATCTTTTCAGGCTGGGATTATGTAAAAAACCGGAAAAGATTTATTAAAAGGCTAATAGAAAACAGGGAAAAAGGGGCCAGACCCCTTTTTCCCTAAAATTAGGAGGACTTAATGGATAAAGATAAAGGTAAAAAACGTATTGCTGAAGTAAAGAGAGTAACAGCATATTATGCAAAAAAATAGTATGATGAGGATGGCCCAGAAATAGCAGATTTTGAATATGATATGCTCATGAATGAGCTTAAAAATTTAGAAAGAGAATATCCAGAATTTATATCAAAAGATTCTTTAACTCAAAAAGTTGGGGGAACAGTTAAGGAAGGTTTTGAAAAAGTAACACATATTGTACCGCTTCAAAGCTTGCAAGATGTGTTTTCTTTTGATGAAATATATAGTTTTGACGAAAGAATGAAAAAATTTGATAAAGATATAAAATATGTTGTAGAAACAAAGATAGATGGATTATCAGTTGCTTTAGAATACAAAAATGGTGAATTTATAAAAGGCGCAACTAGAGGAAATGGACAAGTTGGAGAAGATATTACAGACAATTTAAAAACTATAAAAAACATACCTCAAAAATTAAAAGAGAATATAGATATAATTGTGAGGGGAGAAGTGTTTATATCTAAAAAGGACTTTGATGAATTAAATGAAAAACAAGATGAAGAAAATAAATTTGCAAATGCAAGGAATTTAGCTGCTGGCTCACTTAGACAATTAGATAGTAAAATTACCGCTACAAGACCTTTGGACATTTATATTTTTAATGTTCAAAAAAGTGATACAATAAAATTTACATCACACTATGAGTCACTTGTATATTTGGAGAAATTAGGGTTTAATGTAAATCCAATAAAAGTTTTATGTAATAATATAGAAGAAGCAATAAAGGAAGTAGAAAAAATAGGAAACACAAGAGAAAAAATACCTTTTGGAATAGATGGAGCAGTTATAAAAGTAGATGATTTAAATTTAAGAGAAGAAATAGGAACAACATTTAAAGTCCCAAAATGGGCAATTGCATATAAATATCCTCCAGAACAAAAAGAAACTATTTTAAAGGATATAATATGTAATGTTGGAAGAACAGGAGTTATTACACCAATGGCAATACTAGAACCAGTTATTGTTGCAGGATCTAAAATCTCTAAAACTACACTCCATAACGAAGATTTTATAAAAGAAAAAGATTTAAAAATTGGAGACCATGTTCTAATACAAAAAGCAGGTGATGTTATACCAGAAGTTGTAAAAGTATTAAAAGAAAAAAGAACAGGAAAAGAAAAAGAATTCGAAATGCCAAAAAAATGCCCGGTTTGTGGCGCAGAAGCAGTAAGAGAAGAGGGAGAAGCGGCTGTTAGATGCATAGGTGTTGAATGTAAGGCTCAAAATTTAAGAAATATAATTCATTTTGCTTCAAAAGAAGGAATGAATATAGAAGGATTAGGGGAAAAAATTGTAGAACAATTGTATGATAATGGATTAATAGAAACAATTGCGGATATATACTATTTAAAACAAAAAGACATAGAAAGTTTAAAAAAAGACGGAAAGAAATTTGCTAGTAATTTAATAGAGGCAATAGAAAAAAGCAAAGATAATGACTTAGATAGATTAATTTGTGCTTTAGGAATAAGGCATATAGGAACTAAATCTGCAAAAACACTTGCAAAAAGATTTAAGTCAATTGATGGACTTACTAATGCAACGCTTGAAGAATTAATAATAACAGACGATGTAGGAGAAATAACAGCAAAAAGTATATATGAATTTTTTAAACAAGAGCAAACTATTGATTTAATTAACAAATTAAAAAATGCAAATGTTAACATGAATTTAAAGGAAAATGAAAAAGCTGATAATAGATTTGAAGGGAAAACGTTTGTACTTACAGGAACATTAGAAAAATACACTAGGGACGAAGCAAGTAAAATTATTGAAGACTTTGGAGGTAAAACTTCCAGTTCGGTTTCTAAAAAAACTGATTATGTTTTGGCTGGTGAGGAGGCAGGAAGCAAACTTACAAAGGCAGAGAGTTTAGGAGTAAAAATAATATCAGAACAAGAATTTGAAAAAATGATAAAATAAATTGTAATTTGTTGTATAGAGATTAGAGATTAGAGGTTGGAGATTAGAAATTAATTGCAAACGTTGTAGGGGTCGCCGCCACGGCGACCCGCATATCAATATTTAAGGGTCGCCCAGGGGTGCGACCCCTACAGATTTAAAATCAATTTAATCACACAATTTCCAATTTCCACAACAATTGCTTAAAAATAAAATTTATGATATTATCAATTGTATATTTAGGTTAAAAAAACAAATACTTAATATTAGGGTAAAGTTATGGATACAGAACAAATTGCAAAAAGAATTGAAAAAAATGGTGGTAGGCTTTATTTAGTAGGAGGAGCTATAAGAGATAGCTTATTAAATAGGCCTATTTTTGATAGGGATTATTGCGTTGTAGGCTTAGAAAAGGAAGAATTTATAGAGTTATTTCCAAATGCACATATAAGAGGTAAATCTTTCGAAGTATTTGATTTAGAAGGAAGTGAATTTGCACTTGCAAGAACAGAAAAAAAGATAGGAGTAGGACACAAGGAATTCAAAGTTACAACAAGTAAAAAAATTACAA
Organism: uncultured Clostridia bacterium; assembly: GCA_944389715.1. GTDB lineage: Bacteria > Bacillota > Clostridia > TANB77 > CAG-508 > CAG-452. The sequence continues at coordinate 34,477 of CALXNI010000090.1, forward strand.
TTGAAGAAGACTTAAAAAGAAGAGATATTACTATAAATTCTATTGCACAAGATGTTTTAACTAAAGAAATTATAGATCCTTATGGTGGAGTAGAAGATATAAAAAATGGAATAATAAAGGCAACAAGTGATAAGTTTTTAGAAGACCCATTAAGAGTATACAGAGTAGCACGTTTTGCAAGCCAGTTTAATTTTAAAGTAGAGCAGAATACTATAAAAATGATGAACAGCTTAAGAGAAGAACTTAAAACATTATCAAAAGAAAGAGTATTTTG
>CALXNI010000091.1 GCA_944389715.1 uncultured Clostridia bacterium
AAAATGTCATGTCTTTATTATTTCTAAATCAATAAATTGGAATTTGTGTGATAAAATTAATTTTAAATCTGTAGGGGTCGCACCCCTGGGCGACCCTTAAATATTGATATGCGGGTCGTCGAGGGCGCCGACCCCTACAACATTTGCAATTAATTTGCTGTTTGCGGGCGATTAAAATCGCCCCTACAACGTCTGCAATTACTTTCTAATCTCTAACCGCTAATCTCTAAACAACAAATTATAATTTATATAATAAAGGAGTAATATATGGAAACATTTGATAAAACTAAATATGCAAGAATACATTCTATAGAATCTTTTGGTACTGTTGATGGTCCTGGTATTAGATTTGTTATATTTATGCAAGGATGTATGCTAAAATGTAAATATTGTCATAATAGAGACACTTGGAATTTAAATGCAGGGAATTTAATTTCTATAGATGATTTATTAGATAAAATTGAAAGATATAAAGCATACATCTTGCCTTCTGGTGGCGGTGTTACAGTAACTGGTGGTGAGCCTTTATTACAAGTAAAATTCTTAATAAACCTGTTTAAAGAATTAAAAAATAGAAATATCCCAACAGCAATTGATACTTCTGGCATGTTTGATATAACAGACGATATAAAAGAATTACTCTCTTATACTGATTTAGTATTACTAGATATAAAACATATAAATGACGAGAAATGTAAAGATTTAGTCGGCTTTTCTAATAAAAAAGAATTAGCTTTTGCAAGATATTTAAGTGATAATAAAATTCCAGTATGGATTAGGCAAGTTATAATTCATGGATTTACTGATGATGAAGATGATATAATAGAATTAAAAAAAGTTATTAGTACTTTAAAAAAAAAAAAAAAAGTAGAATTAATGCCCTACCATGAACTTGGAAAATATAAATGGGAAAATCTTGGTTTTAATTATGAATTAGAAGGTGTTCCTGCTGCAACTAGCGAAGATATTGGTAGAGCAAAAAAGATTTTAGGATTAAAATAATTTTTTCGGGCGACCACAGGTCGCCCATACATTTTGTTTTGAGGGCGAGGGTGAAACCAAATCTCGCCCCCTACAGATTTTTAGTTTTAGATTGAATAATAACAAAAATTTTTCATTTATTTTAAAGTTTCTACAGCTTTTTGCAACTGTTCATCTTCTTCTGTGTCATCATTTTCCTCTATTTCTACATCAGGCTCTATTCCCTTTTCGTTAATTACATTTCCATTAGGAGTACGAAATTCTTCTATTGTTAGTTTTAATGCTCCTCCTGATTTTACTGGTACAATTTCTTGCATTACTCCTTTTCCAAAAGTTGTTGTTCCAACAACTTTTGCTATGTTATTATCTTTTAATGCTCCAATAAAAATTTCAGATGCACTTGCTGAATTTTCATTTGCAAGTATTACAATATTTAAATTAGAATCTATTATAGGATCTTTTTCTGATTTTGTTACTTCTTCTTTTGAACTTTTATCTAACTCTATCATTATAGTTTTTCCTTTTGGCACAAATAGTTCTGATATACTAATTGCCTCTGTTACTATTCCTCCACCATTATCTCTTACATCTATTATTAATGATGTTATATTTTTTTCTAATAATTCATTTAATTTAGTCTCAAATTCTTGACTACATCCGTCATCAAAAGCAACTATTTGCATATATCCTATATTGTTTTCTAAAACTTCTGCATTTATATGGTTAATTTTTACCGTTCTTCTTTCTACAGTTTTATTTATAGTTTCCTCTTCTCTTAATATTTCTAAATCTACTGTTGTACCTTCTTCTCCTTTTACTTTACTTGCCACAAGGCTTAAATCCATATTTGTACAATCTTCACCATTTACTTTTATAATAATATCTCCAGTCTTTAATCCTGCTTCTTCAGCAGGAGATCCTTCAATTGGTAGTAGCACTACTATATTTCCATCTTTATCTTGTGTCATATATATACCTATTCCAACATAATTACCATTTACATCTACCATTAATTCTTCATATTCATCTTTAGTTAAATATTCTGTGTATTCATCTCCTAATCCTGCAACATAACCTTTTACAGCATATTCGCTAAGTTTTTCTTCATCAGTAATTTCTCCCAAATAAGCTTTGTCGAGATATTCTCTAATTAATTGTATTTTAGTGTCTATGCTACTAGTTTCAGTTGATACTAAAGTTTTAGCAAGTCCGTTTTCTGTTTTTATATAGAAGTTATACACTCCAACTGCTGTAATCAAAAATGTTATTAATGCAGTTACAATTATTAGCATTAATGATTTATATATGTTGTTTTTCTTTTCAAAATTCATTAATTTTGCCTCCTAAAATATTATATTATATATTTTAATGTTTATGAAATTTATATATATGTACAAAATTTATTTCTGCTAGTTAAAATAAATTTTTTGGGCAGATATGGAATCTGCCCCTATAAATCTATAAAATATTTTCTATAATTCTTTTTAACCATAATTATAATAATTTTTTCTTACATATAATTTCTTGGATCTCTTCTACTATCTCCCCCACCATATGACCAATTATATGGAGACACTCTTACTTCAAAATGTAAATGTGGTCCTGAAGAATTTCCTGAATTTCCGCTAAGCATAATTAATTGTCCTTTTTGCACTACATCTCCTTGTTTTACATAAAATGTGTTGTTCCCATGACCGTAGTATGTCCTCAACCCATTAGAGTGTTGTAGAACTACACAATATCCAAGTCCTCCATCTCTCCAGTCTGCTGCTAGGACAACTCCTTCTGCTGCTGCATATACTTCTGTTCCTATAGGTACACCATAGTCTAGTGCTCCATGATACAAGCCACTACTATAATACATAGTTGCTGTGATTACTCCAGATTTTACAGGTCTTTGTAATGTTCCTGTCCCTCCTAGATTCTCAATTTTATCACTATATTTGTTTTCTAATTCTTTTAATTCATTTGTAACTTTTTCATTTTCGGCCTGTAGTTTTTCTAATTCTTCATTTAAAGATTTTTCATCTTCAGATAATTCAGAAACATATTGTTCTTTAGCAGCTTGTGAATTTTTTAATGTTTTTGTAGTAGCTTCTTTATTGTTTTTTAATGTTTCTACTTGCTCTTTACTTGTTTGTAAACTTTTTTTAGCTTCTTCTATCTCATTTCTATTTTCTTCTATTTCTTCTAACAATCTATTATCCATTTCTGCAATTTCAGAAGCAATTTGCCAATTAGAAATCATATCCCATAAAGATCCTCCACCTAGTAATACATCTAAATATGTTGTTTCTCCAGCTTCGTATTGAGCAACAATTCTTGCTTGAAGAGCTTCCTCCTGATCTTCATATTTTTCTTCTGCCTCTTCTAATTTCTTTTGTGTTTCCGAAATAGAATTCTCTAATTCAGAAAGCTTTCCATCTAGCTCTTCTATTTCTGTTTCGTATTCATTAATCTCAGCTGTTAATGATTGTATTTGTTTCATTGTATCAGACATTTCTTCTTTTACTTCATCAATTTCATTTTCAGTTTCCTGTATTTTATCATCTAATTCACTTTGTTGTTGCTCTAATTCTGTTTTTGTTGCTGCTAATGTTATTGCTATATTTGTTGATATAATTATTATAACTAATAAAAATACAACTATTAATTTTTTCTTCATTGATTTTCTCCTCCGTTTTCTTGTATTTCATTATTGCCTTGTGTTTCATTATTATCTTGTGTTTCACTATCACTAGATTGCGTAGTTATAAATGGTAATGAATCTACTGCTGTTCCATTAATTCTAACTTCAAAATGCAAATGTGGACCTGTTGACCAACCTGTCGATCCAGCTTTCATTATTATATCTCCTTTTTTTACTTCTTGTCCAGTTTGAGCTATAATTTCTGAACCATGACCATATAAAGTAACAACTCCTCCTCCATGGTCTATCATAACCATATTTCCATACCCTGTTGTATACATTGCTTGTATAACTACTCCGTCATTTGCCGCTATTATATATGCTCCTGTAGGCATTGCAATATCTGTACCTGTATGAACCCTAGCTACTTTTAATATTGGGTGAATTCTCATACCAAACCTTGATGTTATTGTTGTATATCCTGGAGCAGGCCATGCAAATTCTCCACCAATATAATCTGATCCTATATTACCAGTTGTAAGTGCTACTATTTGTGCTTCTAAGTTATTTAGTTCTGTCTGATACTCATCTATTTTATTTTGAGTTTCTTTTTCTTCTTCAGTTAATTTATTAATATAGCTATTTCTTATTATTTTAGAATTTTCTAAAGCTATTGTTGTTTTTTCTTTGTTTTCCTTTGCTGTATTTATGTTTTCTTGTTTTTGTTGTAACAAAGTTTTTGTATCTTCTATTTGTATTTTTTGATTTTCTATGTTCTCTAACAATTCATTATCATATCTTGCAATTTCTCCAATTAAAAAATAATTAGATATAAAATCTGAAACACTATTAGAACTCAATAATACATCTAAATATAATATATCTCCTGATTCATATAATGCAACTATTCTATTTTGAAGTGCTGTTCTTTGTAAATTGTAATTTTCTTCTATTATATTTAATTTTTCTGTTATAGTTTCTATTTCTTTTTCAACTTCTATTAAGTCATTTTCTAAAGATGATATTTCATTTTCATATGTATAGATCTTTTCGTTTAAGTTATTTAATTGCTCTAAATTTTCTGTAAGTTCTATTTGAATTTCTTCTATTTGTTCATTTGATTCGTTAATTTGATTTTGTAATTCATTTTTTTGATTTTGTAAATCATTTAAGTCTGTTGCTAAAACTATACCATAAAATCCTATTAAGGACAATATTATAATCATAATTATCAATATGATTTTTTTTATCATTTAAAGTCACCCCTTAAACATCAAGGTACTTTTTCATAGATATTGAACTACCAATTACACCTATTCCAACTCCTAAAAGCATATATACTAACACTATCTGTCCAAATAAGTCTGCAAAGCTTAATAAATTTATTGATAATCTTTGCCACGTTTCAGATTGCACAAGCTGTGTTACTATATAATTATAACCTCCACCTACTATTAAAATTGATAATATTCCTGATATAAGTCCTATTATTATACCTTCTATAATAAATGGAGTCCTTATAAATCCATTTGTTGCCCCTACATATTTCATAATTGATATTTCTTTTCTTCTTGCATGTACAGTAAGTTTTATTGTGTTAGAAATTATAAATAGTGAAATTAATATTAATATCGCAAACATTACAAATGTTACAATTTGTATTGTATTACCTACCTTAGATAGTGTTTGTATCGTATCTCTTTTGTTTTGTATTAATCTTACAGTATCTAAATTATTTATGGCTTCATATACCTGGTCATTCATTGATAAGTCTGTTAGCGTTACCATATATGATACAGAAAACATATCTGAAGTAAATCCTCTTAAAGCTTTTTCATTTTTTCCAAGTCTTTCTTTCATTGTGTTATAAGCCTCTTCTTTACTTACAAAAGTTACACTATTTACTCCTTCAATTTTATTTAAATCTTCACTTAGCTTACTTATATCTTCCTCAGAAGCATCATATTCCATAAAAACTTGCATACCTTGCTCTTGCTCTAAATTTTTTACTGCATTATTTATGTTTTCGCCTATTGTAAAAAATAATCCAAATAGAAGCATTGTAGCACACATAACTCCTAAGCAAGAAAATGTAGATTTTTTATTTTTAAATACATTTCTAAAACCTTCTGTTAGAAAATAATTAATTACATTATATTTCACTTACTATACCCACCTTTTCTATCATCTCTTACAATTATACCTTTTTCAATTTCTATAACTCTTTTTTTCATTTGATCTACTATATCTTTTGCGTGTGTTGCTATTACTACAGTTGTTCCTCTCAAATTAATTTCATTTAGCAAATTCATAATATCCCATGCTGTTTCTGGGTCTAAATTTCCTGTAGGCTCATCTGCTATTATCATTGCAGGATTATTTACCAATGCACGAGCTAGTGCTACTCTTTGTTGCTCTCCCCCAGATAATTCGTCAGGATAAACTTTTGCTTTTCCGCTTAAACCAACTAATGAAAGCACCATAGGAACTTGTCTTCTAATATGTTTTGGTGTAGCCTTTACTATGTTCATTGCAAATGCTACATTTTCGTAAACAGTTTTATCAGATAATAATCTAAAGTCTTGAAAAACAACACCCATGCTTCTTCTTAAATATGGAACTCTTTTAGGCTTTAAAAATGTTGTGTCTTTTCCATTTATTATTATATTTCCTGATGTTGGTTCTTCTTCTTTTAATATAAGTTTTATAAGAGTTGATTTTCCAGATCCAGAAGCACCTACTAAAAATGCAAATTCTCCTTTTTCTATTTTAAAACTTGCATTATTTACTGCTTCTGTACCTGTACTATATGTTTTACATACATTTTTAAATTCTATCATTTCTTGACCTCTTTTTATAAAATATACACTTTTATTATAATAATGTTAGATTAAAAAATCAATAAAAAATGACATTTTTAATAAAATGTCATTTTTCTGTAATATTTGAAAAATTGTAATTAACTATTTTTTACAACATCAATTATGTCTTCTGCTGTTAGTTTAAAATATTTCAATAATTCTTTTGCAGGTCCAGATTTTCCATATCTATCTTTTATTCCCATTTTAATAAGCTTACAAGGATATTTTTCTGTTAACACATCTGAAATTGCTGTTCCAAGTCCATTAATTACACTATGGTCTTCTATAGATATTAATTTTTTTGTTTCCTTTGCACATTTTACAATTAATTCTTCATCTATTGGCTTTATTGTGTGCATATCTACTACTCTTATATTTATTCCTTGTTTTTCTAATTCTTCTTTTGCTTTTATTGCTTCAGGAACAACAACACCAGTTGCAAATACAGTTGCATCAGTCCCTTCTCCTATTTGAACTCCTTTTCCAATTTCAAATTTTTGATTTTCATCATATATTTGTGGTGTTGCGTATCTGCATAGTCTTAAATAAACTGGTTCTTTTATTTTTGTAATTGCTTCTACAGCCCATTTTGTTTCTAAATCGTCTGATGTACACATAACATACATATTTGCAAGCCCTCTCATCATTCCTATATCTTCTAGCATTTGATGAGATGCTCCGTCTTCTCCTACAGTTATTCCTGCATGTGATGCACATATTTTTACATTTAGGTGAGGATATGCAATACTGTTTCTTATTTGATCATATGCTCTTCCGCATGCAAACATTGCAAATGAACTAGCAAATGGGATTTTTCCAAATGTAGAAAGTCCTGCCGCAGTACTCATCATATCCTGTTCTGAAATTCCCATATCAAAAAATCTTTCTGGAAACTTTTTTGCAAATATTGAGGTTTTTGTTGCTCCTGATAAATCTGCATCCAATACAACAATATCTTTGTTTTCTTCTCCTAGTTCAGCTAATTTTTCTCCATAACTTTGTCTTGTTGCTTTTAAATTTTCAAGATTCATTTTTGTTCCTCCTTGAAACAATTTGAAATTTTTTAAGTGGGTCGCTTAAGGACTAGTCGACCCCCTACAACGTTTGCGATTATTTTACGTTTTGAATCGCAAACCTTATGCGTTTAGATACCAGTTTTTTATTATGTTTTCTGGGATTTTTAGATTTCCTTTTCCTATTCCAACCTCTACGCTAGGCCTTCTAGTTCCGTGGTAATCTGTTCCTCCACTTATATACAAATTGTTTTTTTTGCAATAATCTAATAATCCTTTTGTTTGTTCTTCAGTAAAACTACTATAATAGCATTCTATTCCATCTAAATTACTGTCCTTTAATAACTGGCTTATATATTCTATTTTATCTTTTATCCATTTGTACTCATAAACATGTGCTAAAAATGCTACTCCCCCAGCTAAATGAACTTGTTCTACAGTTTTAGCTGGAGATGGATAGTCATCTTTTTTATCTAGGAAAAATATATTATTTCTGTTATATACATAATCTTTTTTAAAATTAGCAAAGTTTTCCCATAAATCCTTTGGTACTTTTGCTTCATTTTCTGGATGTTTTTTTAACTCATTATAGAAAACCATACTTCCCCAGTCAGAATCTGGATCCCACTCTAAACTTTCTATTGGATCGAGTACTAAACCGTATCCTTTTGATTGTTTATAAAGGCAAGTTAAATTTTTTGTTTCTAACATTCTATGCGTTTTTTGTTTATAATTTTTGTTTAAATAATCATTAAATTTATCTATATCTATGTTATAAGCTAAAATATCTATTACTCTATCTTTGTAATAATTTTTTAGTTCAACACCTGGAATTATTTTTCCAGAATAATAATCTTTTATATTTATATCTCTTAGCTCACCATAAACATTTACACTTTCATGATCTGTTATTGATATATAGGATAATTTTTGCTTTTCTGCTTTTTTTAATACTTCTATTACACTGTCAGAACCATCTGAGTTGTTAGTATGAATATGTAAATCTATCATTTCTCTAACTCCTTAAATCTTTATAACTTTATTATGGGCGCAGTTTGGTATTTCTCATTGGTATTCCTAACCGACAACGCCCCTACATTCATTATTTAAATTATTTTTGTAGTTCTTTAATTGCTAAATTGTATTCTTTTTCGTTTGGTGCTTTTCCGTGCCAATCTGCTACATTTTCCATAAACGAAACCCCTTTTCCCTTTATGGTTTTTGCAATTATTGCAGTTGGCTTTCCTTTTACAGTTTTTGCTTTGTTAAATGCATTTATTATTTGATTCATATTATGTCCGTCTATATTTATTACTTCAAATCCAAAGCTTTTAAATTTTTTATCTAATGGGTAAATATTCATTACTTGATCTACCTGTCCATCAATTTGTAAATTATTATTATCTACAACTACGCATAAGTTATCTAATTTATAATGGCTGGCAGTCATTGCAGCTTCCCATACCTGTCCTTCTTCTAATTCTCCGTCTCCACAAATGCAGTACACTCTTACTCCTTCATGGTCTAGTTTAGATGCAAGTGCCATGCCATTTGCAGCAGATAATCCTTGTCCGAAGTGAGCCAGTTGACATATCTATTCCAGGAGTTCTTTTCATGTCTGGATGCCCTTGTAACATCCCATCAACTTTTCTTAATTTTTTTAATTCATCTTTATTAAAGTATCCTTTTTCCGCAAGTACGCTATATAATGCTGGTGCAACATGTCCTTTTGATAGCACTAATCTATCTCTTGATTTTGCTTTTGGTTCTTTTTCGTCTATATTCATTTGATTAAAATATAATACTGTTAATATATCAGCAATTGATAATGAACCTCCTGGATGTCCAGACTTTGCATTATATACTCCTTCAATTATTCCAATTCTTACTCTTCTTGCTATTTCTTCTAGTTCTTTTATATCAGTGATTTTCAACTGTCCCACTCCTTTAATTAATTTTCCTTTATCATTCTATATCATAAAAAAATAAATTTCTACATTTTTTTTAATTTTTATTAAATTGATTGCAAACGTCGTAGGGGCTGGCGTCCTCAACAGCCCAAAAAATATTTAATTCAACACGGGTCGCTGAGGATGTCGACCCCTACAACATTCGCAATTAATTCCGTTATACAAATTATTGTTTCTCGGACGGCAGATTGCCGCCCCTACATACCAAATTCCAAAAACAAAATACAATTCAATTTATCTAAAAAAGGAACAGAATAAAATCTGTTCCCTAAACATTAGTTTTGTGTGTATGGTAATACCGCAATATGTCTTGCTCTTTTTACAGCTTGTGTAATATCTCTTTGATGCTTTGCACAAGCACCTGTTGCTCTTCTTGGTAATATTTTACCTTTTTCATTTACAAATTTCTTTAATTGATCTGCATTTTTATAATCTAAAACAAAGTCTTTGTTACTACACATAACACATACTTTTTTTCTTACTTTTCTAAATTTTGGATTGTAATCATCATCACTGCCATTTCTTCTCCTATTGTTTTTTCCATTTTGTTTTCTATCTGCCATTTAAATTTCCCCCTTTCTAGTTCCTAGCTAAAATGGTAATTCATCATCAGAAGATACTGAGAACTCTGAATTTGTTGATACAGAATTTCCAAATGTATTTTCAAAATTTGATGTATCCCCATCTTTTTTACTATCTGCAAAGTAAGCTTCTTCTGCTACTACTTCTGTAACATAATGTTTTTGACCTTGGTCGTCATCCCAAGTTCTTGTTTGGATTCTACCTATTATTCCTACTTGTTGTCCTTTTTTGAAATATTTGCTACAGAATTCTCCTGTTTTACTCCAAGCAACAATATTTATAAAATCTGCTTGTCTCTCTTCTCCTTGTCTTACAAATCTTCTATTAACTGCTAGACTAAATGAAGATACTAATGTATTACTTGTTTGTGTATA
>CALXNI010000092.1 GCA_944389715.1 uncultured Clostridia bacterium
GGTCGCCGTGGGCGGCGACCCCTACAACGTTTGCAATTAATTTGCTGTTTGCGGGCGGGTGTGGAACCCCGCCCCTACAACGTTTGCAATTAATTTCTAATCTCCAACCTCTAATCTCTAATCTCTAAACAACAAATTACAATTAAACGTCCGGAAATTTCAGGACAGTCCCTAGAATTTCCCTTTGGAAAATTCAGGACAGTCCCTGGAAAATTCCTCATAATCACAAACAATTTTATCCATCTTTATATCCGTCTTTTCAATGTCTATTTCTTCACATATGCATTTGCTATATACTAGTCCTATTTTTATACCATTATAGTTTTGTAAAAACTTATCATAAAATCCTTTTCCATATCCAATTCTATTATTTTGTTTATCAAATGCAACTCCTGGAACAATACATATACTGTTTTTAAAATTTGTTACTAAGTTATTTGTTATTGGTTCTAATATATTAAATTTACCTTCTTTTAAATCATTTAAACTGGTAATATAGTAGAATTTTATAATATCCTGCTCGCATTTTGGAACAGCTACTTTTTTACCAATTTTTAAACCATATTCTATTAGCTTAAAAGTATCTACTTCGTCTTTTAATGATACATATGTTAAAAACAAATTACTTTCTTTATATTCTTTTAAACTAATAACTTTGTTGAATATTTTATCATCTAATTCTTTTTTGTCATTTATATTTTTTCTAATCTCTTTATACTTGTTTCTTAAAATTTGTTTATTCATAATATAAACTTATCTTCCTTTTCTACTTTTATAACTGTTCTTTAATCTTTCCTCTTAAATCTTCGTATACGTTGAACATAAAATCAATATCTTCTGCCTCTTGATCATTTTCTGCCCATACAGCTGTATAATATTCTCTGCTAATTAAATGTTCTTCTCTTACTTCTGTAATATCTACTTGTACTTCATCGTCTACTTCAATAAGTTCTAATTCTTCTCCATTGTATTTAAAGAAAATTAAGTCCAAATTTTCCTCTGATAGTGTTTCTGTATGAATTAATATGTAACAATATTTTTTATTTGGTGTTAATGAATAATTCATATTGCTAACGCATACATAATATTCATCTTCTAGTCTCATCTGTGCTTGAGTCTTATCATCTAAGGCGTCAAATTTATAATAATATGTTGGTTTGTCTTGTAAGTTATAGTCATAAACCATATAGTAAGTAACATGTGTAAAAACTGAATTGTAATTTACATCTAAAAATTTTTCTTTATTTATTTCAAAATCATCTACTATTAGATTTAAGTCCCAATTAACATATTTATCTTTTTCATATCCTCTAGTTTGAGCATTTGGATATATTTTTATTTTATAATACATTGGTTTTTCTGACAGTTTTGTAAGTTCTGCTGTATCCTGGCGAACTAGCAAAGTTATGAAAAGTCCATATATTGATAAACCAATCCCTAATATTTCAATTGTTCTCATATATATTTTTTCTTTGTTTTTAACTATCTTGTCCCATATTATATCCCATTTTTTAGTCTTTATATTTCTATTATTCTTAACATTTTTATGATTTCTTCTTCTACTATTTTTCAATATTAATTCTCCTTCTTTTTTCTTATATCTAAATATTTATTTCTTAAAATTTGTTTATTCATAATTACCTCTTAATTATTATAGCATAAATATGCTTTTGATGAATTAAAAAAATTTATTGACATATAATATTTAATATAGTATACTATATTTAGCTAAAGCAAAGAGTTGTTTGTAAGATGACCATTGCTCGAGATATGTTGACCGCATATCTCTTTTTTTTGTAAAAAAAAGCGGTTGACCAGACCGCTTTGATTAGTTTTGCTCTAATCTTGAGTTTTTTGGCTTTCTTCTTGATTATTATTACTAAGTAACAATAAAACAATTAAACGCCAAATTAATTCGTAAGATGACAAATTGCTCACCTCCTCTCATAAAGATTTCCTTTATGAAAAGGATAGTTTTATTATATCTACTAAATATATAAAAATCAACGATTTGCTTACATTTTTTCCCATTTTTATATAATTAATCTTTTATAAAATATATCTCATACAATAATTTATTTCTCCATTGCTACTTTTCATTTTTATTTCTTAAATCTTGACAATGGCACATTTGGCTGGGGTGGTAGGATTCGAACCTACGAAATGTCGGAGTCAGAGTCCGATGCCTTACCGCTTGGCGACACCCCAATGTAAATTTGTTTTGCAAATTTAGTGAAAAGTGAAGAATGAAGGGTTAACAATTAAATGCTCGGGTCGACAGGGTCGTCGACCCCTACAAATGATTTAGGGACAGTCCCTAGAATTATTTCAAAAAGCCTTGTATTATTTGTTCTTCTGCTTCTTTTTCGCTTAGTCCTAATGTCATTAATTTTGTTAGTTGCTCTCCTGCTATTTTTCCAATTGCTGCTTCGTGTACTAAATTTGCTTCTACATTATTTGCTATAATTTTGGGTATTGCAATTACTTTTGCTTTATCTTTTATTATTGCATCACATTCCACATGTCCAAAGCATTTTGAATTTCCTACAACATTTGATTTAAATTCTTGAACTGATTTATCTACAGCTACTGATCTAGATGTTACATGTGTGCTGGCATTTTCTCCATTTAGTTCTACTTCAAATTCTGTTTTTGCAGTTTGAGTTCCATGTGTCATTATTTTTTCAGATACTACTAGATTTGTATTATCTTCTAAAATTCCCTTTGTAACTCTTATTGTAGAATCTACTCCTTTTATTTGTACGCTCTCCATTTCTAGCAAGCTACCTGATTTTAAATGTACTTCTGTTACAGGATTTAGTACTCTTTTCCCTGTTCCCTTTCCTTCTCCATAATGTTTTTCTATATATCTTACTTTTGCTCCTTCTTCTAAGAAGAATCTATGAATTCCATCATGCTGTGAGTCTTTATGATGGTCGTTATGTATTCCACAGCCCGCTATAATTACTACATCTGCATTTTTACCAATGTAAAAATCGTTATATACAACATCTTTTAAGCCACTTTCTGTAATTATAACCGGAATATGTACAAATTCAAATTTTGTATTTTCTTTTACAAAAATATCTATTCCTGATTTATCTTCTTTTGTCACAATGTTTATATTTTCTGTAATTTGTCTTTATATTCCTTTACCATTTTTTCTGATGTTGTATGCGCCTTTAGGAGTACCGTTTATATCTGCTACTTCTTTTAATAATTCTATATCTACATTATCCATTAGTAGCACCTCCTATTTTACAACAACCTGCTCGTTCTGTTTTTAAAATGTCACTCATCACTTCTTCTTTGCTGCCTATTTTTTCTATTTTTCCACTGTTTAATAGTATAATTTCGTCAGCTATATTTAAAATTCTCTCTTGATGAGAGATTATTATAATCGTTCCTTTTATAACTTTTCTCATTTCTTCAAATACTTGTATTAAATTGTTAAAACTCCATAAATCAATTCCTGCTTCTGGTTCGTCAAAAATTGTTACTTTAGAGTTTCTAACAGCTACTGTTGCTATCTCTATTCTTTTTAATTCTCCTCCTGATAGTGAGCTGTTTACTTCTCTATCTACATAGTCTCTTGCACATAATCCTACTCTTGAAAGTATATCACATGCTTCTATTCTTTTTATTTCTTTTTCAGCTGATAATTTTAAAAGGTCATATACTGTTATCCCTTTAAATTTAACTGGCTGTTGAAAAGCAAATCCTATTCCTGCTTTTGCTCTTTTATCTATACTCTTTTTTGAAATGTCTTTTCCGTCTAAAATAACTTGTCCACTATCTTGTTTTTCTATTCCCATTATTATTTTTGCAAGAGTAGATTTCCCGAGATCCGTTTGGACCAGTTATTACTACAAATTTATCTGAGTCTAGTTTTAAATTTATATCTTTTAGTATATCTTTGTTGTCCCTATTGAAACATATATTTTTTAATTCTAATATTCTTACCAACTCCTTTCTATTTTTAAATATCTATATCACTTATAAATTTATACTATTAAACATTAATATAATAGCACTTTTGTTAAAATTATTCAAGATTATATAATCTTTTTTTAATTTTAATAAGATGTGTGAGGTGTGAGGTGTGATGTGAGATGTGTGAAATTAAGGTAAGCCTTGCGTAGCATAACCCTAAAACACACCTCACACTTCGCACCTCACACATCTTAAAATAACTTACCATACGTAGAAAGGACAGAAATAAATTCTGTCCTTATATTTAAATATATTATATAAATCATTTTATTTATTTAATCCTTTTCTTCCTGGATATATTGCTAAATCTCCTAATTCTGCTTCTATATTTAATAGTCTGTTGTATTTTGCAACTCTATCTGTTCTACATGGTGCTCCTGTTTTTATTTGTCCAGCATTTGTTGCAACAGCTACATCTGCAAGTGTTGTATCTTCAGTTTCTCCTGAACGGTGTGATACAACTGCTGTATATCCATTTTTCTTTGCAAGTTCTATTGCATCTAATGTTTCTGTTAATGTTCCTATTTGATTTAGTTTTATTAATATACTGTTTGCAATTTTGTTGTCTAGACCTTTTTGTAATCTTTTTATATTTGTTACAAATAAGTCATCTCCTACTAATTGTAGTTTGTCTCCTAATTTTTCTGTTAGCTTTTTCCAACCTTCCCAATCTTCTTCTGCAAGTCCATCTTCTATTGATATAATTGGGTATTTATTAGTTAAGTCTATTAAGTATTCTATCATTTCGTCAACTGTTTTTAAATCATCTGTTTTCCAGAAATAGTAGCATCCTTCTTTTCCTATTTTTTTAGCTTCATCATACATTTCTGTACTTGCTACGTCTAATGCTAATACTACATCTTCTCCTGGTTTGTATCCAGCTTCGCTAATTGCTTCTACTATTAATTTTAATGCTTCTTCATCACTTGATAAGTTTGGAGCAAATCCTCCTTCGTCCCCAACACCTGTTGAAAGTCCTTTTGATTTTACAACTTTTTTAAGTGTATGGTATATTTCTACTGCCATTCTCATGCATTCACTAAATGTTTTTGCTCCTACTGGCATAATCATAAATTCTTGAATATTTACAGTGTTATCTGCGTGTTTTCCACCATTTAATATATTCATCATAGGAACTGGCATAGTTTTTGCATTTGCTCCTCCTATGTATCTGTATAAACTCATTCCTAAAGAATTTGCTGCTGCTTTAGCTACAGCAAGAGACACTCCAAGTGTTGCGTTTGCACCTAATTTTCCTTTATTTTCTGTTCCGTCTATTTCTATTAACTTTTTGTCTATCTCTACTTGATCAAATACATTCATTCCTTCTAGTTCTTTTGATATTATGCTATTTACATTTTCTACTGCTTTTAAAACACCTTTTCCTAAATATCTTGATTTATCTCCATCTCTTAATTCTACTGCCTCAAAACTTCCTGTTGATGCTCCTGATGGAACCATTGCTACTCCATTTGTTCCTTCTTCTGTAATTACTTCAACTTGTACAGTTGGATTTCCTCTAGAATCTAATACTTCTAAAGCTTTTACTTCTTCAA
>CALXNI010000093.1 GCA_944389715.1 uncultured Clostridia bacterium
AAAGATTACATCCTTTTCCTCCGCATTTAAAACAGCTAACATCTACTTCATAGCTTGGCTCTGTAAAAGGGAAATAACTTGGTCTAAATCTTAACTTAGAATTTTCTCCAAGCATTTTTTTAACAAACACCTCTAACGTACCTTTTAAATGTGCTAAGTTTATATTTTTATCTATTAAAAGTCCCTCTACTTGACCAAATTGATGTGAGTGTGTTGCATCATCATCTCTTCTATATGTTTTTCCTGGGCAAATTACTCTAATTGGTGTTTTTTCTTCATTTGCTATCATTACTCTTGCTTGAACTGCTGATGTTTGAGTTCTAAGTAAATGTTCTGGGTCTACATAGAAACTATCTTGCATATCTCTTGCTGGGTGCCCTTTTGGAAGATTTAATCTTTCAAAGCAATATTCATCGGTTTCTAATTCTGGGCCATCTACTACATCATATCCCATAGATACAAATATATCTTCTACTTCTTCAATAATTCTATTTATTGGGTGTTTACTTCCTCTTTTAATTTTTGTACTTGGAAGTGTTATATCAATTTTTTCTTTTTCTAATTTTTCATTTAAAGCTTGTTCTTTTAAGGTTTCTTCGTTTTCTTTAATTTTAGTTTCTAATTCATCCCTTACACTATTTACTAGGGCTCCAATTGCAGGTCTTTCCTCTGCTGATAAATCTTTCATTCCCTTTAGAACCGCTGTAAGTTCACCTTTTTTTCCTAAGTATTTAACTCTTACATCATTTAATTCTTGAAGAGTTTTTGCGTTTTCAATTTCGCTTATTGCATTCTCTTTAATTTTAGCAATTTTTTCTTTCATATAAACCTTCCTTTCTGTTATTAGGAAATTTCCAGGGACTGCCTAAGAATTTTCTGAAGGAAAATTCTAGGGACTGTCCTGAAATTTCCAAACGTTTTGGTAATTCCATCGAAGAGCGGACGACCACAGGTCGCCCCTACAACGTTTGTAATTGTTTTTCATATTTATTTCGGGTCGCCGTGGGCAGCGACCCCTACAGCGTTTGTAATAATTTTAACATGTTGTTACGGGCGATTAAAATCGCCCCTACAACGTTTGCAATATGTTTATTCTGCAATTTTATGCGGGTCGCCGGGAACGTCGACCCCTACAACATTTGCAATAAATTTGGTATTTTTCGGACGGCAGATTGCCGTCCCTACATTTTTAAATTCTAATCTCCAACCTCTAACCTCTAATCTCTAAAATACAAATTACAATTTGTTTTACCATTTAAATTTTATTTTATTTAACAAAAAAACGTCCTAATACATCATAGGACGTCTTTTTTACGTGGTACCACCTAAATTTATTAATTAAAAATAATTAACCTCATTTATTGCTTTTAACGCTAGCAAGCGCCTTTACCTACTATTATTTCAATAAAAGACCTAAAAAGTGAAATTTCAAATAAACCTGTATTAAATAGGCTCTCAGCCCATGACCTATTCTCTCTTAAATATTCTCGTGTTTATCCTACTTTGCTTTTTCAAACGGCTTTATATTCAAATTATGTTTAATATATTATCATATTTTTTAACTTAATACAATAGTTTTATTCAATATTTCCAATTTCTCTATATCTAATCCAACTACTGAATTATATGACCCTTCTATTTTTTCTATAAATTTACTTCCTATTCCTTGTACTGCATATGAACCTGCTTTATCCATTGGTTCTTTTGTTTTTATATAATCTAATATTTCTTCATCTGTCATTGGTCTCATATAAACTTTACTCTTTGTAAAATCACTTTCTTTTATCGTTTTTCCATCTTTTTTAATTACAACAGCTAACCCAGAATACACATAGTTTACATTTCCTTGTAAACTCTTTAGAGTATTATATGCGTCTTTTTCATCTTTTGGCTTTCCTAATATTCTATTCTCAAAATAAACTATTGTATCTCCACCAATTACTATTAATTCTTCATATTTATTTTGAATTCTATTAAATACCTCTTCTGCTTTAGAAATTGCTAATTTTTTTACGAGTTTTTCTGGGCTGTTTTCTTTTATGGTAGTTTCGTCAAAATTACTCGTTATCACTTCAAAATCTTTTACAATTTTTCCGTAATAATTCTTTTCTTCTTGGAGAATTTGATGCTAATATAACTTTCATAGTTTATTCCTTCCATTACGATTCAGGACAGTCCCCTTTTGTCCATTGACAAAAGAGGGACAGTCCCTAGAATCGTCTTACTTCATATTTTCGTTTTCTATTTCTGCTACTAAGTCTAATCTTTCCTTATGTCTTCCACCTTCAAATTCTGTTGCTATCCACATTCTCACTATTGCTATTGCTTCTCCTGTAGTAATATAATCTGCTCCAAGTGCTAAAACGTTTGTGTCATTATGCATTCTTGAAAATTTTGCTGCTTCTTCACAAAAACATGGTGCGCTTCTTATTCCTTTAAATTTATTTGCTACCATTGCCATTCCATATCCAGACCTGCATATTAGTATTCCCCTATCACATTTTTTGCTTTGTACTGCTTTTGATACTTCTTTTGCAATATTAGGATAATCTACTCTTTCTTCTGAATATGTTCCAAAATCTTTATATTTTATATCCTTTTCATCAAAATATTTTTTTATTTCTTCTTTTAATTTGTATCCCCCATGATCACTACCAATTGCTATCATAACAATTCCTCCTTATCTTTACTCATTTTTATACTATCACAATAATTCGTTTAATTCAATAGAAAAATCTTGGTATATGAATTTATACACCAAGATTTTAAAATTATTTTTAATAATTAATTATTGATTTGCTAAAGTATAATCTGATGGTATTTCAAATAAATTGTCGTCTACTTCTGCTGATAAAGCATTTACTGCCATTTCTTCTTCTGTTCCATCTTCATATATTATTTTAATATATTTTAAATCGTCTCCTGTAAAGTAATACTTTTCAGTTGTTCCATCGTCTAATTTATACTCTTCGTAATCGTATTCTGTTCCATCAATTGCTTCTTTGCCTGTTTGGAAGTCTCTATCATATATTTGTTGTAAGTTTTCTTTAGATATAATCATTGTGTCTTCTCCAAAAACGCTTTCATCTTTACCTTCTGAAGTCATATACATTTTTTGATCCTCTAAAATCATATAAGTTACATTGTCCTTATACATCATAGAAACATTTTGACTAGCAGAAGTGATATTTGTATAAAGATTTTCTCCTTTTTTTGCCATTGTAATTGTTTCTATTCCTTCTTCATCATCTAGCTCACCTTCTAAAGATATAATATAATTATCTCCAGAAAATGCATTGTTTAATGCGTTATAAGCTTTAGAAATTTTTTGTTCTTGTTCTTGAACTTTATTCTCTTCATTGTCGTTACTACAACCTGTTATTATAAATGCCAAAGATACTATAAGAGCAATAATTAAACCTAATTTTAGTAATTTTTTCATATTTTATTACACCCCTTTTATTATATTATAGTGTAATTATTTCATATCTCTTTATTTCTTGTCAAGGAATTCACATCTATATTATTCGACTTTTATTTTATAAATTCCTTATATATTTTGTTTATATCTGTTTCGTCTTTGAATTTAGACTCCATTGGGCACATTCCAGTTTTATCTTTATTTTTTACATAATCTATTAATTCCCCATATTCATATGTAATATTATATTCTTCCAGAACTGGTATTGCTATTTTACTTAATTTTAAAGTATATAATTCTTTTACACCTGCTTTTGCCATTATAGATGCCGCAACTTTTCCTATCATTCTATCTGCAACTGTTGCTCCTTTTAGTCCATCTTTATTTTGAGTCAGTATTTCTACCAAATCCTTTACACGTTCTTGATAGTACTCATTTATATTACCATCTTTTAAAACAACTAATGAAGCATTTTTTTCTTTTAAATCCTCTTTTACCTTTTCTAAATTAGTCATTTAATTTTATTCCTTTCTTTATTGAGCTAGCAATAAATGGTACAAATGCTAATTGAATTAATAGTCCTGGTATTCCTACTCTTACTGCATCTAGCACTCCTGAACTTCCAGCTAGACTAAATCCAAATATATTTCCTGCTACAAATAATACTCCTGCATAAAGTACTCTTCCTATTACTAAACTTAAAATTAAAGAAACATATGAATTGAATTTTTTATTAAATGCTCCTAATAATAATGCATATAATAGTAATTCTATTAGCATATATGGTAATCTTGCAAGTGTTGGCATTCCTGTTAATAAGTAACTAAATACTATTGATACTCCTGCAACTACACTTCCACTAATTACTCCAAATGTTAATGCCGCAATTAAAACTGCTATATGCATTGGCAAATATGTTGCTCCTGCTGTAGCTCCTGCAAGAACATGAAATATCCTAGGTAAAGCTATTCCTATTCCTGATAATAAAACTGTTCCAACAACTGTCTTACCTGTTTTTGTTCCTATCCATTCTGCTAATTTTGAGTTTTTAATTCCTGTTAATACTTTTTCCATAAAATTTTCCTCCTTTAAATTATATAAGAATTTTATTTTTTCTATTTTTTCGGGTCGCCCAAGGGTGCGACCCCTACATTGACAAATAAATTCTATATTATTTTATATTTCTATTAATTCGTATTCTCTTGTACCAAACCCTAAATCTGCTGCTGCTTCTATTGTATGAATTCCATGTCTTGATTCTATTCTTTCTATTAAATGATCTCTCCCTGGGTCTTTTGATGCATATACTAAATCTATACAAGCTTGATCTAGAGCTACTGGATCTGTTGATGCAAGTATTCCAATATCTTTCATACATGGATCTTCTGCTACTGCACAGCAATCGCAGTCAACACTCATATTACACATAATGTTTATAAAAGCCATGTTACCTTTAAAATAGTTTAGTACTGATTCTGCTGCATCTGCCATTGATTCTAAAAACAAATCTTGTGCTGGCAAATTATCCCACAATATTGTTTGATCCTTTGTATGTCCTGCAGAATGAATCCAAGATTTTCCGTCTAGAAGACCCACAACCAATTGATAATTGCTTTAATGCTCCACCAAAGCCTCCCATTGGGTGTCCTTTAAAATGTGATATTACAAGCATTGAATCATAATTTGCCATATTTTTTCCAACGTAGTTTTGCTTAATAACCTTTCCATTTGGTATTTC
>CALXNI010000094.1 GCA_944389715.1 uncultured Clostridia bacterium
TAAAAGCTTTATGGATTATTGCCATTTTATTTTGTTCAAATTGAGCTAAAGTATTCTCTATTAATTTCTTTGCTGTATATAATTTAGTAAATAAAGACTCTATTATATTTACTATTCTTTGCTGTTCATTTATTGGTGGTAATGGTATTTCTACTTCGCCAGCTTTTTTAGCTGATAATTCAAGAAAAGTTGTTCCACTTGCTTTAGCTTCTAAAATATGTTTTATACTCTTTAAATACCAATACAAATATTCAGGCTCATATAATTCAGACGGTAAGAAACTTTTAAAACCTTGATTAGTACACAGTTCATTTTCGGCAATTGCAACATATCCTATCGGCGCCCTTGAAGATAAACAAACTGTTCCTTTTGGTAATAACTTAGCCGAAGATTTCATTAATCCCAATTCAGTTATCATTTTTTTCCCTTTAGAGATATATATATTATTATAATTTGATAAATCTGATGGTGTAATCCAAGCAATATTACCATTATCATATTATTCTTTTATTTTTGATGATGGGGTTCCTCCTCCAATAATTGATGTTATCTTTCCTAACTTTGTCCAACACCAATTATCAGGGATTTTATAAAAAAAACTATATTTGTCCATTATTACCTCATTTTAAAAACATTACATTCATTAAGATTTGTATATCTTCTTCAGATATTTTTTTCCCTTTTTTTAATAGTTTTATAATATTATCCATAACAAATTTTGCATTAATAAAAATACCACTAATATCACTTAAATTAGTATTAACCAATAAAACCATTATTTCTACTAATACTTCATCTACATAATTATGTAAATGCTCGGTTAACAATTTTAAATTATTAGGATTTTCTCCAGAATGAATTATAGCATTTCTAGTTCTATATAATCTATTTATATGCCATTCTATTCTTTTAAAAAATCTATTTAAATCTTTTTCTATTTCTTTAGGATTTTTATATATATTATTTATTTGTGATATTCTACTTCTAATTAATGGATATCTTTTTAAATCTACATATATTTTTTCTCTTAAATTACTATATTCATCTAAAATAACCAAACATGCTATTTTAAATTTATTATCTCCATCAGGTAATTCTTTTTTTATTTCATTATAACAATTCTTATCTAAGTATCTATTTAAATATCCATGTATTTCTTCAAAAATATAATGTAAATAATCTCTTTCTAATATAGGTAAAATTGAATTTTTAATTTTATCTATTTTACTTTCATCTTGATTATTAATACATAAAATTTCTAATACTGACCATAAATTCAAAAAGCTATTTCTTAAATCACTACTTTCCATTGCCAAATTGTGCATAAAAATTGTTTTATCTATTTTTCTAAATATTCTCTTTATCCCTAAATTCACAATCAAATTATCCGAATATTCACCTAATATATTCTCTGAAATATTTGGTGTTATTTTTACATTATTAAATATACTTGACTTTATATTTACAAAACTACATTTATTTTTTTCATCTCTTATCATTCCTCTATTTAAAACTAATCTTTTTTTCTTATGTCCTAAAAATTTATAATATCTAAAAAATATATCTAATCTTCTATATGCTTCCTCTAAAGCCTTTTTCTCATCCATCTCTGACAATTCAAATTTTAATATTATATAATTCTTTTTGTTATATTTGGGATTTGATGATAATTTTGCAAAATATTCATCTTCTTCAAAAATAGCTTTTATTCTTCTCTCTAATATCATTTTAAATTTACTTATTTTTTTATTAGCAACTATATATACATTATATTTTCTTCTTTCTAAATCAAACCTGTCTATAAATTTATTTAATACATCAACTGGATTTATATTATCTTCACAAAATAACTTTTCTAAATATTGATATATATACTCTTGACTATATCCGCTACCTATCAATGAGGATAAATATGCTTTCAATACATCCTCTATCTTCTTTTTCTCTTTACCTGTTTGTACTATCCTTTTTAAATAATCACCACACCAATTAACGTACCCTTTTAATAAATTAAATAAATAAATCATTATTTGCTCTTTATCATTGTCTTTTGATGTATTTATTTTATCTACTATATAGTTTATTTTTTCCTCTGTTAATATATCTTTTACAACTATATCTTTTTTTAATGTATCTATAAATTCCTCCATTATATGAGATAAATGGTTTTTATTAATAATCTCATTTTTTACTAATTTATTAACTTCTAAATATTCTTTTATAAGTAAAAAAGTATTTAAAATAGGTACTTTATACAAATGAACTGTAGAATGATTTAGCATTTCCTCTGCTCTTTGAACTAAAAACAATACTCCATCTTGTTCATATTCCCATTTTTCTCCTGTTATTTTTATTTTCATTATAATATCACCTTTTTCCTACTTATCTAATAAATTCAATTCACTTACAACTTCACTAAGCAAGGCTTGTGCTTCGGATAAGTCTGCAATCATTTCTTCTGTACAATCAATAGGATTTGGTAAGTCTTCATAATCTAAGATGCTATCATCTTTTATCAAGCCTAAATCAAGGCTATTGCCTTTTTCAGCTATTTGCTGTCTTGTAAATACAGAAAATCTTTCATCCTGCACTTTATGTCTGTCTTCTGCTTTATATGCTTTGATGAAATCGGCAAAATCGCTTTTCTTGAGCGGATTTGTCTTGCCGAATGACGGCATATTTGTGCGCAAATCATAAAACCATACTTCTTTCGTATTATCCTTATCCGTTTTGCCACGTGTAAAGAAAAGTACGTTTGTCTTTACGCCCTGTGCATAGAAAATTCCTGTCGGCAGGCGCAAAATTGTATGCAGATTGCATTTGTCCATAAGGTCGGCACGGATTTTTTCGCCGTCGCCGTCAGCAAACAGCACATTATCCGGCAGTACCCCACCCGCTCTAGCTTTGCCATCGGCCTTTAAGCTGCGGTAAATATGCTGGAGAAAATTAAGCTGTTTATTGCTCGTCGGATAGGTGAAGTCATCACGGGTGGCGCGTTCGCCGCCTTTTTTCGTACCGAACGGCGGATTTGCCA
>CALXNI010000095.1 GCA_944389715.1 uncultured Clostridia bacterium
ACAAAATAATTGCAAATGTTGTAGGGGTCGCCGCCCACGGCGACCCGCATATCAATATTTAAGGGTCGCCCAGGGGTGCGACCCCTACAGATTTTAAAATTAATTTTATCACACAAATTACAATTTACCTTATCAAATATACGTAACATTAATTTAAATTAAAACATATAATACCTTAAAGCAGGTGAATATTATATGTTGGACTTTATTACAAACGGTATAATTTGGACCTTAGCATTATACGGATTAATAGAAATTATAAAAACAATATATTACATATGTACATGCACAAATCTAGAATCAGATGGTATTTACTTTATAGTTGCAGTAAAAAATCAAGAAGAAAAAATAGAAGGATTTATGCGTTCAATTTTATTTAGAATCTTATATGGTAAAGAAGAATGTGTAAAAAATGTAATAGTTGCAGATTTAGGTTCTACAGACAAAACAAAAGAAATTGTAGAAAAATTAGAACAAGATTATAAAGTTATAAATTTAGTAGATTGGAAAACATGTAAAGAGCTAATAGATAGCATGGATAAAAAACAAATAAAAAAGACATAGCTAATGATAAAAGTTGTTAAATGTTGCAAAAATAAATTTTTATGTTAGAATAAAAGCATAAAAATTTATTTTTTAAGGAGTATGGGGATTGGAAATAAAAGGACAAATAAGCGAAATTATATATCAAAACGAAGTAAATAGCTATACAATAGCAGAATTTGAAACAGAAGAAGAATTAACAACAATAGTAGGCTATTTGCCATTTATAAATAAAGGAGATAGCTTAAAAGTAGTTGGAAATTATATAAATCACCCAGAATATGGCAGACAATTTAAAATACAAACATTCGAAAAAATAATGCCTGAGGGGTTAGAGGCATTAGAAAAATATTTAGCAGGAGGAGTTATAAAAGGGGTAGGACCTGCAACTGCTAAAAGAATAGTAGATAATTTTAAAGAAGAAACCATAGCAATTTTAAAATTTGAGCCAGAGCGACTTGCAAATATAAAAGGAATATCAAAATCAAAAGCAATAGAAATTTCACAAGAATTCAACGAAAAATGGGAGCTATGGCAAATAGTAGGATTTTTAGAAAGGTTTGGGATTACAGGTCAGAACAGCAGGAGAGTATACGAGGTTTTAGGACAAGACGCAATAAATAAAATAGAAGAAAACCCATATATCTTATTAGATATAACATATGGACTGGATTTTAATAAAATAGATAAAATGGCAATGGATTTAGGTTTAGATAGAGAAAATCCAAAAAGAATAGAAAGTGCAATAAAATATGGATTAATACTTGTAAGCCATAATGGTAATTCATGTGTATTATATGAAAATTTAGTAAAATTTGTTTCAGATTTGCTAAAAATTAATGAAACACAAATAGAAGAAGAATTAATAAATTTAAAAGTGGCAGAAGAAATATATATAGAAGAAATAGAAAATAAAGAATGGGTCTATTTAAAAAATTTCTATATAGCAGAACAAAATATAGCAGAAAAATTAATAGCACTTAATGATACAAGAAATATAAAAAAGATTAAAAATTTTGAGCAAGAATTAGAAAAAGCAGAACAAGATGAAGATATTATATTATCAGAAGAACAAAGAGAAGCAATAAAAGCAGTAAATGATAATAATGTTTGTATAATAACAGGTGGGCCTCGGAACAGGTAAAACTACTATTATTAAATCCATAATAAAAATGTACAAAAATAGAAAAATGAAAGTAGTTCTTTGTGCTCCAACAGGAAGAGCAGCAAAAAGAATGCAAGAACAATCAGGAGAAGAAGCAACAACAATACATAGATTATTAGAAATTAGAAAAGCAGAAGAAAATGGTGAATATTTATCAATAGATTATCCAATAACACCAATAGATGCAGACGTTGTAATAATAGATGAAATGTCTATGGTAGATATGTTTTTAATGAATCAAATAATGAAAGGTATTTATTTAGGTACAAAACTAATATTAGTAGGGGATATAAATCAGCTTCCATCAGTAGGACCGGGGAATGTTTTGCAAGATATCATAGAATCGGAAGCAATTACAACCATAAAATTAAACAAAATTTTTAGACAAGCTGCAAAAAGCAAAATAATAACAAATGCGCATAAAGTAAACAATGGAGAAAGTTTTATAGATGCAGAGGAAGAAAAAGATAAGTTAGATGACTTTTTCTATATAAACGAAACAACTCAAGACAAAATTTTGCAAGATGTTATTTCACTTTGTACAGGTAGACTAAAAAAATATGGGAATTATGATTTCTTTAAAAATATACAAGTTTTAACACCAACAAAAAAAGGAATGCTAGGAACAAAAGAACTAAACAAACAGCTCCAAAACGTATTAAATCCTGTTAATAACTCACAGAAACAACATGGAGAAAGATACTTTAGAGTTGGAGATAGAGTAATGCAAATAAAAAACAATTATGATATATATTGGGAAAAAGAGGTAGAAGATAAAAAAGAAGCGGGATCTGGGATTTTTAATGGAGAACTTGGCAGAATTATTGAAATAGATGATCAAGAAAAACAAATTGAAGTTCTCTTTGATGATGAAAAAATAGCTTGGTATGATTATACAAATTTAGACGAGTTAGAACATAGCTATGTCATAACAATACATAAATCACAACGGTAGTGAATTTGATGTAGTTATACTAGTAATCCCACAAAGTTCACCAATGCTATTAACAAGAAATTTGCTATATACGGCATTAACAAGAGCAAAAGAATTATTAATAGTAATAAGCAACAAAAATATTATAAATTTTATGATACAAAACACAGATGTTAAAAAAAGAAATACTGGATTAAAATATAAATTAGCGAAAAAATGTTCTGGAAATTATTGACATCTATAAACGGTTAAAGTATAATTTTATAGAAAGTAAGGAGAAGCAGATATGTGGTTGCCACCTGCAATACAGAATGGAGGTGGTGTTAATGATAGAAAAAAATTTACTTACAATTATATACATACTTTTTAATGCAGTTATTGCATTAACTATATTAGCAGTTGCCTTAATTGTAGCTTTGGCTATAGTTTTGAGCAAACAACAATAAAACATAAACACATCTCTGCTTTGCCGAGGGAGATGTGTTTTATCATTAAACCGGCAACCACATATTTGTGGATCCTTATTTTCATATATTATAAATCATAATTATCAATATGTCAAATATTTACAGCTAAATAAAAAATAAATGGGGGAGAAAGGAATAATATGAAAGAAAAAATCCCCCATAGAAAGCAAATAAGATTAAAAGATTATGATTATTCACAAGAAGGGTATTATTTTATTACAATATGTACACAAAACAAAAAACATATATTAGGAAAAATTTTTAATAAAATTGATAAATCTGTAGGGGTCGCACCCCAGGGCGACCCACAAAACGAAAATGTAAAAATATTATTAACAAGAGAAGGAAAAATTGTAAAAAAATATTTGGAAAATTATAATAAAATATATGATAACATATTTATAGATGAATACATTATAATGCCAAACCATATACATTTTATTATTACATTAACAGAACGGGTCGCCCAAGGGTGCGACCCCTACAATACCAAAAATAATTAATTCATATAAATCAATTGTTTCAAAAAATATAGGATATTCAATATGGCAACGTAATTATTACGAACATATAATTAGGAATGAAAAAGAATATCTTTTAATAAAACAATATATACAAAATAATCCTATAAACTGGGAGAAAGATAAATATTATGAATAAAGGAGCAATACATGTTAGATTTATCTAAAAATGTTAAATATATAAAAGGTGTAGGACCTGCAAGGGCAGAACTGCTAAATAGCCTTGGTATTTTTACTCTAAATGATTTAATAACATATTTTCCAAGAACCTATGAGGATAGAGGAAAACCAAAACATATTGCAGAATTAGAAGATGGAAATGAGGCATTAATAGAAGCAATATGTGTTTCTAAAATGATAGAAAAAAGAGTAAGAAAAAATATGGTAATATACACGTTAACTGTTAGAGACGAGACAGGAATGTGTCAGATTACTTGGTTTAACCAAAGATATTTAAAAAATAGATTTAAACTAGGAGAAACATATAAATTTTTTGGAAAAGTAAAAAAAAGAATTGGATTTATAGAGATGAATTCTCCTGTGTTTGATAATTTAGATACAAATAAAAATACAGGGAAAATAATTCCTATATATCCCCTTACATATAATTTATCTCAAAATGTTATAAGACAAATAATAGAAAATGGATTGAAAGAAGTAAACAGAAATTTAAAAGAAACATTACCCGAATATATATTACAAGATTATAATTTAGATGATATAAATACAGCAATAAATGATATACATTTTCCTAAAGAATTTGTAGATTATAACAAGGCACGTAAAAGATTAGTTTTTGAAGAATTACTTATAATGCAACTTGCACTTTTAAATCTAAAATCTAAATATAAGGTCAATTCAGAAGGAATTAAGTTTAAAAAAGAAGTAAAAATGCAAGATGCAATAGATAAGCTCCCATTTAAACTTACGAAAGCACAAATAAGAGTATTAGAAGAAATAGATAAAGATATGGAAAGTGTAAAGCCAATGAATAGGCTTCTTCAGGGGGATGTTGGCTCACGGGAAAACTGCAGTATCAATAATTGCAGCATATAAGGCTGTAAAATCCGGATATCAAGTTGCAGTAATGGCACCAACTGCTATCTTAAGTAGACAACACCTAAAAAATTTTGAAAATATACTATCAAATTTTAATATAAAATGCGAACTATTAGTAAGTGGAATTCCTAAGAAGCAAAAAGAAGATATTTTGGAAAGACTAAAAAACGGAGAAATAGATGTATTAATTGGTACACATAGCTTGCTTGAAGAAAATGTTATATTTAGAAATTTAGGACTAGTAGTTACAGATGAGCAACATAGATTTGGAGTAAGGCAAAGAAGCACTATAAATAATAAAGGGCAAAATCCAGATGTACTAGTTATGACAGCAACACCAATACCTAGGACACTAGCTTTAATACTATATGGAGACTTAGATATTTCAATAATAGATGAGCTTCCACCAAATAGAAAAAAAATAGATACATTTGCAGTAACAAAAGGAATGGAGGATAGAGTAAATAACTTTATAAAAAAACAGCTAGATGAAGGAAGACAATGTTATATAGTTTGCCCATTAGTAGAAGAATCAGAAGAAATAAATGCAAAAGCGGTACTTGAGACTTATGAAAAATATAAAGAAATATTTTCAAATTATAAAGTAGAATATATACATGGAAAATTAAGACCAAAAGAAAAAGACCAGATTATGCAAGATTTTAAAGATGGAAAAATACAAGTCCTTGTTTCAACAACAGTAATAGAAGTTGGAGTAGATGTTCCAAATAGCAATATAATGGTAATAGAAAATGCAGAAAGATTCGGACTTGCAACACTTCACCAATTAAGAGGAAGAGTAGGGCGAGGGAGTTATAAATCATATTGTATACTAAAATACGAAGGTAAACGGTGAAAACACAAAAGAAAGAATGAAAATAATGTGTGAAACAAACAATGGATTTATAATTTCAGAAAAGGATTTGGAACTTAGAGGTTCTGGAGAATTTTTTGGAACAAGGCAGCATGGACTTCCAGAATTTAAAATAGCAAATTTATTTGAAGATATAGAAATGCTAAAATCAGTACAAAGTGTAGCAATAAAAATAATGGAGGACGACCCAAATCTAGAAAAAGAAAAAAATAAAAAATTAAAAGAACAAATAGAAAACAAGTTTAAAGATAGGATTGAAATTTAAATTATAATTTGTTGTTTAGAAATTAGAGGTTAGAGGTTGGAGATTAGAAATTAATTGCAGACGTTGTAGGGGCGATTTTAATCGCCCGCAAACAGCAAATTAATTGCAAATAGTCGTAGGGGGGCGGGCCTTGTGCCCGTCAGAAACAAAATAATTGCAAATGTTGTAGGGGTCGCCGCCCACGGCGACCCGCATATCAATATTTAAGGGTCGCCCAGGGGTGCGACCCCTACAGATTTTAAAATAAATTTAATAATACAAATTACA
>CALXNI010000096.1 GCA_944389715.1 uncultured Clostridia bacterium
CAGGGGTGCGACCCCTACAGATTTAAAATTAATTTAATCACACAAATTACAATTTGTTTGATATATTAATTACATTATTTGATATATTAATTACACTATTTCTATTGTAAAAATGGACAAACTGGTATAAAATATAATAGTTATATTGGAGGAATATTATGAATTTAGTAAATGATAAAAATATTGATAAATATGATAAATTTTTAAAAAATCATGATAGATGTAATTTTCAGCAATCAATAGAATGGGGTAGAGTAAAAGCTCCAAATTGGAAAAATGAAATTGTTTTAGCAGAAGACAAAGATGGAAATATAATTGGGTCAATTAGTGTGTTAATTAGAAAAATACCTATTTTTGGAAATTTAATGTATTCTTCAAGAGGGCCAGTTTGCGATATTCATGATGAAAAAGTTTTAAAACAATTAACAGATGGATTAAAAGAACTTGCAAAAAAATATAATGCATTTGTATTAAGAATAGAACCAGACATAAAAAGCGAGGATAAAGAATTTAGAGAAATTGTTACAAAACTTGGATATGGCATAAAAGATGATGCCAAAAATTTTAGTGAAGAGATTCAACCAAGATATGTATTTAGATTAGATATAAAAAACAAAACAGAGGATGAAATTTTTAAAGCTTTTCATCAAAAGACGAGATATAATGTAAGACTTGCAACTAAAAAAGGTGTAATTGTAAAAGAAGGAAAGAGAGATGACTTAAAAGATTTCCATGAAATAATGAAAATAACAGGAAAAAGAGATGACTTTATTATAAGACCTTTGGAATATTTTCAAAAGATGTATGATGAATTAGGTAAGCATGTAAAATTACTAATGGCATATTATGATGGAAAACCAATATCTCGGAATATTTGATATAGATTATGGAAACAAAGTATGGTATTTATATGGAGCAAGTAGCAATGAGCATAGAAATTTAATGCCAAACTATTTATTACAATGGGAAGGTATTAAGTATGCAATAAGTCAAGGAAAAGACATGTATGATTTTAGGGGTG
The DNA here is from genome assembly GCA_944389715.1 of uncultured Clostridia bacterium. GTDB lineage: Bacteria > Bacillota > Clostridia > TANB77 > CAG-508 > CAG-452. The sequence goes on from CALXNI010000096.1 coordinate 1,022, forward strand.
TATCTGGAGTACTAGATGAATCGCATCCACAATATGGATTATATAGATTTAAAAAAGGATTTAATGCAGAATTTACAGAATTTATTGGAGAAATTTATCTTAATTTTAAACCATTAACATATAAATTATACAAAATATCAGAAAAAATATTTAAAAAAGCAAGAGGAATAGTAAGAAAACTAAAAGGAGAAATAAAATAAATATGAAGTCATTAGTTATTAATAAAGATGATTTAAGGCATAATATAAAAGTAATAAAAGATTTAGCAAAACTTGATATTCCTGATGATAATGGAAAAGTTTATAAATTAATTGGTGTTGTAAAAGGAAACGGATATGGATTAGGATTAATAGAATATTCTGAATTTTTAATAGATAATGGAATATCTACTCTTGCAGTAGCAACTGTAGAAGAAGCTTTGCAAATACGTAAATCAGGGATTAAAGAAGATATACTTATGATGTCTTCTACAAGTATAAAAGAAGATTTAAAAGCTCTTATAGATAACGATATAATTATAACAATAGGATCAAAAGAATGCGCTAAAATAGTAAAAGAATTAAGCAAAGAAAATGACAAAAAAATTAGAGCATATATAAAAATAGATACAGGATTTGGAAGATATGGTTTTTTATACAATGATATAAAAACTATAATAGATACAATAAAAGAGCTTTCAAACATAAAAATAGAGGGAATGTACTCACATTTTTCACTTGCATATTATAAAAACGATAAATGGACAAAAGAGCAATTTAATAGATTTTTAAATGTAATTGAGGCATTAAAATTAAATGATATTAATATAGAAAATTATCATATGTGTAACTCTCCAGCATTTTTAAATTACCCAGAGATGCATCTTAATGGAGCAAGAATAGGCTCAGCTTTTTTAGGAAGAGTAGATGCAACTAATAATGTTGGGCTAAAAAGGATCGGCAAATTAAAAACTAATATAACAGAAATAAAAACAGTGCCTAAAGGATATAATATAGGATATTTAAATAGCTATAAAACAAAAAGAGAAACAAAAATTGCAATCATTCAAGTAGGATATATGGATGGGTACAACATTGCTTTAAAAACAGATATGTTTAGGTTTGTAGATAAATTAAGGGGATTATCACATAGTATAAAAAGTTTTTTTAGAAAAACATGTTTAAAAGTTACTATAAATGATAAAAAATACAATATTATAGGTAAAGTAGGAATGTACCATATAACAATTGATATTACTAATAGTGATATTAAAATAAATGATTTAGTTTATTTAGATGTAAATCCGCTACATGTAGATAGTAAAATTAGAAGGGAGTACGTATAAAATGAAGCAAAAAAAGGTTGGATTTTTTAAAAGAGTAAAAAAAGCTATTACTAATTTTGATGAATATAAAATTTTTGCAGAAGAGAAAGTATCAGTTTCTATTAAATATCTACTAAAACTAATGTTTATATTTGTAATTTTAATAACTATAGGTACAACAATTAGACTTACAAATGAAGCAAATAAAGCAATTCAAATTTTTAGAGAAGAATGTCCAGATTTTAAATTTGAAGATAACAATTTAATAATAGAATCAGATAACAAACATTTTATTAAGGGCGACGAATATGGATTTTTTGGGCTAATAATAGATAGTGAAAATAATAGTTTAACAGATGTAGAAAATGCAAATGAATATCAAAGAGTAATTGCAATTTTGAAAGATAAGCTAGTAATAAAAAGTGTAGATAATGTTGAAAGTAGTATAACTTATGAGCAATTAAGTCAAGAATATGATATAAATAATGTAAATAAACAAACTATACTTAATTTTCTATCAAGTGAAAATATGACAAAATTGTATATGATATTTGTAGTATTATCTATAATATATTTATTTATTATATATGTAATACAGGTTATATTAGATGTATTGCTATTGTCTGTTATAGGATTTTTATTAAGTAAAATAATTGGCATAGAATTTAAATATAAGTCAATATTTAATATGAGTGTATATTCATTAACACTTTCTATTGTGCTTTATATGATATATATAATTGTAAATCTATTTACAGGATTTGAGATTAAATATTTTACAATTGCATATAATGCAATTGCATATATTTATATTATTACAGCTATGCTAATGATAAAATCAGATTTAATAAAAACACAAGGGGAGCTTACAAAAATAGTTCAAGAACAAAAAAAGATAAGAGAAGAAAAACAGGAAGAAGATAATAAAGAAGAAAAAGAGGATAAAAGAGAACAAAAGAAAGATAAAAAACAAAAAGAAAATAAAGACAATAAAGGAGAAGAACAAACACCAGAAGGAAGCAAAGCATAGAAAAGGAGCGGTTAATTATGAGCGACAAACCAAAGGATAAAAACAAATTATATTATTCAATATTAGCAGTAGTATCAATAATTTTAATAATTATAGGAGTATTAGTTTTTAATAATCAAAATACTGAAGCTGAAGAAGATTTAGATATAGCATATACAGAATTAATAAAAAAAATAAATAATAAAGAAGTAGAAAAAATAGAAATGACAGTTGGGAGTACTTCAGTAAAAGTAAAATTAAAGGATATAGAAGAAGAAAAAAATGCTATAGTTCCGAGTACACAAGCTTTTATAGAATTGGTACAAGAAGAGGTAAAAAATGGTAACGAAATAGAATTAATACAAAACCCTACAAGTGTCTTATTGAGAATATCAGAAACTTTATTATCTTTATTACCAACAATAATGATAGTAGTATTATTTATATTAATCTTTAAAATGCAAGGATTAGGGGACAAAGGAAAGGTATATGATGCAACAAGTAGTGAAAATACTCATACAACATTTGAAGATGTAGCAGGGCTAGACGAAGAGAAAAACGAATTAATAGAAATTGTAGACTTTTTAAAGGAACCAAAAAAATTTCAAGAAATGGGAGCAAAAATTCCAAGAGGTATATTACTTTGTGGAAAGCCTGGTACAGGAAAAACATTAATTGCAAAAGCAATTGCTGGAGAAGCAGGAGTTCCGTTTATTTCAATGAGTGGTTCTGAATTTATAGAAATGTTTGCAGGACTTGGAGCATCAAGGGTAAGAAAATTATTTGAAAAAGCAAAAAAAATTGCTCCATGGATAGTTTTTATTGATGAAATAGATGCTATAGGTGCAAGAAGAACAAGTGCTTCAGGTGCAGAGAGTGAAAACAATCAAACATTAAATCAGTTATTAGTTGAGATGGATGGGTTTGATACAAATGAAACTGTAATAGTACTTGCTGCAACAAATAGGCCGGAAATGCTTGATAAAGCATTATTAAGACCAGGAAGATTTGATAGACAAATAACAATCGCAGCTCCAGATGCTAAAGGAAGAGAAGCAATATTAAAAATACATGCAAAAGATAAAAAATTTGCTAGTAATATTAATTTAAAAGATATTGCAAATGATACAGCTGGATTTACAGGTGCAGAACTTGCAAATGTATTAAATGAAGCGGCAATAATAGCTACAATAAAAAAACATAAAAAAATTCAAATGCAAGATTTAGATGATGCTGTAAAAAAGGTAACAGTTGGACTAGAAAAGCATAGTAGGGTAATATCAGATAAAGATAAAAAACTAACAGCATATCACGAAGCTGGACATGCAATAGTAAGCAAATTTTTAGAAACTCAAATGAATGTAAAAGAAGTATCAATCATTCCAAGAGGACTTGCAGGTGGATACACCATGTATAAAACAAATGAAGATAAATATTATATATCAAAAACAGAAATGGAAGAAAAGCTAGTTGCATTGCTTGGTGGAAGAGCAGCAGAAAAAATTGCACTAGATGATATTTCAACTGGAGCAAGTAATGATATAGAAGTAGCAACTCAAATTGCAAGAGACATGGTAACAGTATATGGAATGAGTGATAATATAGGACCAATATACTTAAAACAAAAGGATCCATATGAAAGACAAATATTTGGAGAAAATATAGATGATGCAGTAGGTGCTGAGGTAAAAAGAATGATAGATATAGCATATAAAAAAGCACAAGAAATAATTTTAGCACATATGGATAAATTACAAGCAGTAGCGGAAAGATTGTTAGAAAAAGAAATAATATCAGCAGAAGAATTTGAAACATTTTTTGAGTAAAACAATCCAAATATAATAAACTAAGCTAAAATATTAATTTTTGAAAATGAATGCTCATTTGTCAAAAATTAATTATTTTAGCTTTTAAACTTTTAATTAAAATTTAAAAATTTTAATTAAATCGATATGGCATTTGCAATAATCTAATTGACTACCCGAAAGAATTATAGATTTATTTCTTTACCGTTTAAATATTCTAAAATTCCTGCATCGTTTTTAAAGTTAAATTTTATTTTATAACTACATAATTCTTGGGTTTTCTTGTTGAATTTTTTATTTATTTCATTTAGTCCATATTTTCCGATCACCTATTATCGGATGACCAATATGAGCAAGATGTGCACGAATTTGGTGTGTTCTTCCTGTATGAAGAGTAACATCTAAAATAGAAGTGTTATTTATTTTATTTACAGATAAAACTTTATAAGAAGTAATTATTTTTTGATAGCCTTTTTTTGATTCATCAGAGATATATACAAAAGATTTTTTTCTATCTTTAAATAAATAAGAAACTAAAGTAGCTTCTTTTATTTTAGGAATACCAAAAACAGTACATTTGTAGTGCTTTTCAATTTCCATGTTTTTAAATTTATCAAGTAAAATGTTCAATGATTCTTTATTTTTTGCAAAGACTACCAAACCAGAAGTATTTCTATCTAATCTATGGCATGGAGCAGGAAAATCATTTGAAGAAAATTTATTTAAAACTAATTTTGCAAGGGTATGTTCGTTTTCGTTATTAGAGGTAGTTTCAATACCAATAGGCTTATTAATAACTATAATATTTTCATCTTCATAAACAATATCAATAGATATTTTTTTATACAAAAAATCATCAGGTATAAAAATAGTTATTTCATCTCCATAATTAACAAAACAATTATTATTTACTTTAATATTATTAATTCTAATATCTTTTTTTCGAAGTGCTTTGTAAATTATATTTAAAGTTAAACCATTAAATTTATCCATTAAAAAGATATTTAATTTTTTTCCATCATATTTTTTATCTACAATTATTTTTTTCATAAAAATATTATACAAAAAAAATTGGGAATAATCAAATAAATTGTAATTTGTGTGAGTAAATTTATTTTAAAATCTGTAGGGGTCGCACCCCTGGGCGACCCTTAAATATTGATATGCGGGTCGCCGTGGGCGGCGACCCCTACAATGTTTGCAATTAATTTAACATGTTTTTACGGGCGATTAAAATCGCCCCTACAACGTCTGCAATTAATTTTGTTTTTTGGGGCGGGTGTGGAACCCCCTATATTTTTAAATTCTAATCTCCAATCTCCAATCTCTAACCTCTAATTTCTAAACAACAAATTCCAATTTATATAATTATATTTTAATCAATAACAAATAAATCCTCTCCTATACAAAAATATATAATTACAAATAAACATAAAAAATCTAGAAATAAAAAAGGCAATATAATAAAATTTTTTATGATGTAATAGATAAACAAAAGAAGGAGAGGAGAAAAACAAATGCAAAAAACAAAGTTAAAAGATAAAATAGCAAATAAAACAACCGTAGGGGCGGGGTTCCATACCCGCCCGCAACAACGGTATCACTAAAAACATAGACAAAAACGATGTAGGGGCGAACTGTGTTCGCCCGCAACAACGGAATAACCCTAATAGCTTTAATAATAACAATAATCGTAATGCTAATACTAGTAGGAGTAACAATAAATGTAGCTATTCAAGGAGGGTTATTTACATCAGCAAGAAAAGGTGCATATCAAACCCAAGCAAGCATAATAAAAGAACAATTAGAAGTAGAAAAAGCAACAATAGTTGCAAATAACAATGGAAACATACCAAACGATTTTGGCATAGGAACAATAGATAATTTAGATATATCACAAGATTTAAAAGATGAATTCGGAAGCAAACTAACTATATCTACAGACGGAACATTATATTATACAGATGTAGTAACAGATAAGCAAGAGCAAAGCTGGTTAGAAGAGATAGGAATACTTCCATATGGAGATCCCCCTGAAGATGATTTATTTAGAAAATATATCTTAGGACAAGACGAGACAGGAAGACCTATATTAGAAATATTAGACTTAGCAGGATTTAAAGACGATGAGTTAACAGAAGATGTAGATGAGACACAGACCTTAGGAGTAGAGATTTTAACTACTTTTGTAGGTGAAGAAGGAGCAAAGTTTGTTTACTATGTGAAATATGATAATAAAGCATACAAAATAATATGTGATAGTATGATTGGCAATACAGAATCTTTAGAATTAAAATATACACCAAAAGAACTAGAAGGAGCAAATTTAGGTGAAATTTCAGGAGATAACAAATATAACGACTGGACAATACTATACAATAATGGAAATACTCTAGAGGCAGTAGGTCCAATATCAGATGAAAAATTAGTATTAGGATATGAAGATACAACAGTAAATTGGGAAAATACAGATGTAATAGCTGAAGCTGATATAGATGGAAATAAGACATTAGAAGATATAGAAAAAGCAATATATTCATATAATCATGCAATAGATACAATAAACAATTTTTGCAAAGAGCAAGTAGATGATAATTTATTAGCAGATGATAATGTAAGAAGTGTAGGTGCAAAAACGGATATAACAGAAGAAAAATACATTGGAAAACTTTCAGGAAGTATATATAAGGGAAAAGTAAAAATAGGAGATACAAACTTTGAAGATGATTTAATAAGAATGGCTTACCATGGAGTGTTAGATGTAAAAAAATATTATTGGATTGCTTCGAGATATATTTTAGAAGACTCTAATTCTGTGTCATTTAATATTTATGAAGTGAGTGAATATGGTAATTTTGTATTAAGTGGTGGCTTATTGAAAATAAACTCATCAGATAATCCAACGGTGCAAAGTCTCATAGGTGCAGTGCGTCCAATAATAACAGTTCAATATCCATAAAACTAGCAACTAAGTAAAAATGCTTATAATATAAATAAAACTAAAATATTAATAAAAATGAAACATCATTTAAAATTAATATTTTAGTTTTTTTATTAGCAATAAATTACTATCTGGAATAAATTTTAATTTATCCCATTAAATTTTTTAAAATCTGTAGGGGTGGCAATCTGCCGTCCAAGAATATGCAAAATTAATTGCAAACGTTGTAGGGGCGATTTTAATCGCCCGCAAAGAGATTGCAAACGTTGTAGGGGTCGGCGTCCTCGACGACACGCATAAAATCGCATAATAAACATATTGCAAACGTTGTAGGCGGGCCTTGTGTCCGCCCGAGAAAATTGTTTTTTTTTGGACGGACACAAGGCCCGCCCCTACAAAGAAATTACCAATACGTTCCGAAATATCCAAACCAAATAATATATCTATATTACCAGTCGCTAGGACGGAGGCAAAAATTTCATATTCATGAAATTTTATGACCTCGCGTCCAACGCTCTCAATTATAAAAGATAAACAAAAATGTTGCATTTTGATTTTTAGTATGCTAAAATGTATTAGTCAAATTAAATTGGAGGTAATTAGCAGTGGATATATTAAAAAATGTTGTAACAGTAATTTATGTAATAAATTGTTTGGTTTTAATAGTAATTTGTTTAATGCAATCAAAAGAAGATGAAGGAGCATCAGGAGCAATAGTTGGAGGAAGTTCATCAAGCTTTTATGAGAAAAATAAAGGTAGAACAAAAGAAGGAAGATTAAAAAAATGGACTATTATTCTTGGAATATTATTTGTAATACTTACAATTGTTCTTGGAATATTATATATGTTATAAAAAAGTGCAACAAATAAGAAGGATTTTTAAAGATCCTTCTTATTTTAGTTAATGCCTTTTATAAAAACAACTAAATTTGAAAAAGTAAAAGTAGCTATTGCAATAACAATAACAGTTATACCACCTGCTTTATTACTTCTTTTTTTTATTTCGTAAAATCCATAAGCTATTGTTTTTATAAAAATTATAATAGATAAAATAGTTACTAAAACTTTCAATAAAATCACAACCTTTTAAGATTTTGTAGATAATTCACCGATTTCTAATATTAGAATTTACATTTACAGAGAAAAATGAATTTTGATAGTTATATAACCAATCAGATTCTATCCAGTCATTCCATGTTAAATAATTACCAATTACGTGTCTTCCAAAATTTGCAATATCACATTTATACTCTTTTGAAGTTTTATATAGGTAAGACAATATATTTTGTTCTAAATATGAATTTGTATAATCTTCAATAAGCTTTAAGTTTTCTTCAGTAGAATAATCCAAATTTTCATCTAAAGATGTTATATTACCAGTTACAAACACATTGCATGTAATATAGGGGGTACCATTAATAAGTTCTACCGATGATTCAGTATCTTTAGGCGTTGTTAAATATAAATTAATTATAGCTTCAGAATTAAAAGGACTGGGAATAGAAATAGTAGCACTTTTAAACTTATTTACTATTAAAAGATGACATAATGATTCCATTCCATTTAGTTCACCAACAAGCCTATCATGGTTAAAAACTGCAAGTCCCATATTTTCTAAAACAGTTTCACTTTTTATAGGTGTTTCTCCTGCCTTATAGCTACCTTGTAAATCATAAGGAGCAATATCATTATTACTAGAATTTTCAGAAGATGTATTAATTCCACCCAAAATAGCATGTGGCTGAGTAGTAGTACTAAGCATATCAGAATAAAAATCTGATAATGTTACATCTTCAGTAAAACCAGTATACTCACTTGAATTTAAAGTAAGTTCATAATACCTTGCTGATACACTTTCTAGAGTAGGCTTAGAATTTTCAAGATAGTCAGAAGCATCACAACGGCTAATAATTATATTACAATCAGGTCTCATTTCTAAATCATTTACTAAAGTAAAAATATATTCAGATACACCTTCATATGCAAGTTCTTCAGATATAATAATTGCTTTACAATGAGAAAGATTAACTTTTTTACTAATATAATTATCTACTAAGCTAATACCAGAATCAATAGAAGCACAATCTACACTTGTAACAGTTGATTCTTGTGATTGACTACTTCCACCACCGCTACTAGAGCTATTACCAAGGATAGCAAACTGAAAAGAAAGTTTTAATTTATCATTATCTCCTTTATCAATTCCTATTGCTACAGCATAAGCTAGAGTTTCTAATCCTTGAGCACTATAGCACCCGGAAAGCGAAATAGAACAAAATATTATTATTATAATTAATGATATAAGTCTTTTAATTTGCATCAAAATGTCTCCTTTTTAACTTTAAATTTGCAAGTATTAGTATTATTAAACTTAAAATAAAAACTAAAATAATAGTCCAATATTTAAAGACAACATTTTGTAAAAATTTTAAGATAGCAATATTATTGTATAAAAGCGAAAGTACAAATATAAGGTTAATTAATATATATATCATTTCTTTATTATCTTTAATTTTTGTTATTTTTTTGAATATATAAGTAATTAAGTGAGTAGTAAAAGCAAGAAAAGATAAAGTAGATAATATCCACACAAAAATAAAAATAGCATCAACCCTTTGAAAAAATTTGCCAAACTCAATAATTCTAGTAAGTAAGTATACTGATAACATTTCATCTGTAAAAGAGATAAAAGGAAATACCATAATTAAGCATATAACACTTAAAAATAAGTATATTGCAGATATTATTGTAGAACTTATTGCTATCTTTTTAAACTCGTTAGGGTTATCTAATATAGGGATAAGAAAAAAAAGATAAGCAAAAGAGCTAAAGGCAAAAATATTGCAAATTCCAACCAAAAAAGTTTTATCTACTCCATAGCCCATTATTGGATAAATTTGTTCAAATACAAAGTTTTTAGCTGTTGCAAATAGGATTACTAGTAAACTAAAAGATAGTATAATTGTAATAATTAAATTTACTTTAGATATTGCTTTAATTCCAATCTTTGCAACCATAAGTACAGGAATCAGAAATAACAAAAGTAAAAATGCTAAAGGAGAGTTTTCAAAATATATAAGTTTTAAGCTACTTGCAAAATATCTTATTACTATAGAACTTAGAAAAATGAAAAATAAAATATAAAGAATACCAACTATAGCTTTTAATATTTTACCACCTAAGAACTCAGAAATATCTACAATATCTGAGCTAGAGAAGGGTTTAAACAATTTACAAATAAATAGGCAAAACAATATGGCAATAATACTTACATATAAAACATTAAGCCATGAAGAAGAACCTGTATTTATAATAATACAGCTAGGTAAATTTAATACAATTTGCGTAATAGTAACCATTACCATTATAGAAGTAGCTTCAAATTTTCCTATTTTTTGTAAAGAATCCATATCTATTTATTTCCTTTCCAAAATTTCCATGCCATACTTATTTTTTCTTGTGAATTAGGATTTTTAGTGTTTAAAAAACCTGCTCTTTTTTCTCTTCGCCACATAGGTTTAATAAAATAAGAGGTATCAGTATTTAGATTTGTAACAGGTAAATATGGTGCTAAATAAGAAACACCAAATGATTTATAATCTGCAAGTAGTACTAGTTGTACAAAAACACCAATAGCTATTCCTAAAAAACCTGCAAGATAGCCAAGAATTATATACATAAATCTAAAAATTCTTAAAGTAAAACCAAGAGAAAAATCTGGAATAGCAAATGAACAAATTGCAGTAATAGCAACTATAATAATTAATATTGGACTTACTAAATTAGCACTTACTGCTGCTTCTCCGAAGTATCAAGGCACCAACAATTCCTATAGTTGGACCAATAGGGGTAGGTACTCTAAGACCAGCTTCCCTTATAAGTTCAAAAGAAATTTCCATTAAAAGTATTTCAAAAATAATAGGGAAGGGCACAGTATTTCTAGAAGCAGCTATTGTAAATAAAAGTTCAGTTGGAAGTAGCTCAGTATGATAATTGGTAATTGCTACATAAATTCCAGGTAAAAATAATGTTATAATAAATGCTATTATACGCACTATTTTTAAAAGATTTGAATATTGAAATTTAAGATTTATATCTTCTGGAGAAGATAAAAAATCTATAAAAACACCTGGCATTATAAGTGAGTAAGGGCTTCCATTTACTATAACGGCAACTCTTCCTTCTAATATATGGTTTGCAGCTTTATCAGGCCTTTCAGTAGCTATTATTTGAGGAAATGCAGAATAGCTATTGTCCTGTATTAATTGTTCCAATTGTCCAGAAGATGTAATGTGATCAATATTTAAATTGTTAATTCTATATTTTACCTCTGCAACTAAATCGTTATTAGCAATATCTTTTAAATAACAGATTGCAACTTTAGTATTACTAATTTTACCTACAGTAGTATCTTCGATTATTAAGTTTTCGTTATTAATTAATCTTCTAAGCATAGAGGTATTAGTCCTTAACTTTTCAACAAAGGATTCTTGAGAACCTCTAATTACAGTTTCGTTTTTAGGCTCAGAAATACTTCTAGATTCAAACCCTTTTACATCAATAACAAAGCAAGTAGAGAGCGTATCAACCATTAGAGCGCAATCTCCTATATTTACACCAGAAAAAACGTCTTCGAAACTTTTTACTTTTTCCATACTATTCTGAGGAACTAATGAGCTATAAATATAATCCTCTAAATTAAATTTTTTTACTCTTCTAACACTAATATTACTAGCTATTGCTGTAGAAGCAGGAGCTTTAGAACTTTTATTTCTGTACATTAATGGTTTTAAAATAAAATTATTTATGCTTTCAGAACTTATTAATCCATCAATAAAAAGCAAAGCAGATTTATATTCTTTTCCATTAATATTTAGGTTAAATTCTCTAATCTTAATATCACTATTTATTAATGAATTATATTTAACTTTTATATAGTCTAAATTAACACTTAAATTAGAATATAAATTAGTACTGCTGCTTTTTTCTTCATTAGAATTATTAAAATTAATATCGTTTTCATTACTAGTACTATCAGAAAGAGAGAAGGAGTAATCGTTATTTGGTTCTTGGTATAAAAACAGTTTTTTAAATAAATTATTCAACTTAACCTCCAATGAGAAACGAATGGGGACAGACGCCTTTTATTTCATTTGAGAAACAAAAGGGGTCTGTCCCCATTCATTTCTCAAATTACAATTTAATTTTTGAATCTAAACAATAACATTTTTTCCAAAAACAACAAAAATATGTATTAAATAGAAACTTAGAATATTAAGTTAAAAAAAAGAGAAAAAAAGAGTAATTAAAAGAATTAAATATTGAAATGAGCAAAAAACGAACAATATAAGCTATAATTGAAGTTAATAATGTTTGAATCTTTTTAAGATAATGATATAATATTAATAGTCAAAGAAAGTTAAAGTCAAAAAAGGTGATGCAAATGAGAATCTCAGATTTAATTGAACAATTTATAAAAGATTTATTTAATGATCAAGAAGAGTATATTGAAATTCAAAGAAATGAACTTGCAGAAAAATTTAATTGTGTGCCATCACAAATTAATTATGTAATATCAACAAGATTTAGACCATCACAAGGGTATTATGTAGAAAGCAAACGTGGTGGGCGGAGGACATATAAGGATAAAAAAAGTAAATTTTACAAAAAGTAATTATTTAATGCATATAATAACTAGTATGGGTGATAAAATAACATCAAACGAAGTGGATATTTTTATAAGTAATTTTTTATCTTATAACATTATAAATCAAACAGAAGCAAAATTATTAAAAGTAGCAACAAGTGATAATGTACTAACAGTACCACAAGAAACAAAAGATACATTAAGAGCAAATATATTTAAAAATATGCTTTTAAATTTAGTAGAGGATTAAAATTTAGAAAGGGATTGTTTTGAATTTTCATGAAAATGAAAATCCTAGGGACTGTCCCCCAAAAAAATAAAAGTGAAGAGAACAAATACTCTTTAATTTTTTGAAGGAGGTAGATTTTTATGTTATGTCAAAAATGTAAAAAAAATGAGGCAAATGTTAAGTATACAGAAATTATTAATGGAGAGAAAAAAGAGATGATGCTATGTGAAGAATGCAGCCATAAACTAGGATTAGACAATATTAATTTTAATATGCCAATAGATTTTTCTAGTTTTTTTGGTGGATTGCTAGAGGAGGAATACAATTCTCCAGAATTTATGCCTTTATTTCAAACAGTAAAAGAATTAAAATGTGACAATTGTAACATGACTTATGATGAATTTATTAGTCAAGGAAAATTTGGTTGCCCAGAATGTTATGATGTTTTTTCTAGCAAAATAGATTCGTTATTAAAAAGATT
>CALXNI010000097.1 GCA_944389715.1 uncultured Clostridia bacterium
AGATACATCTCTTTTTTCATATTATGTAGCAAGGAATAAATAAAAGTTTTATTTTTAAAGCTCTAATAAATATAAAATTTTATGACAAAGATTAGAAAAAATTTTTAGAAAAAAATAAATTTAGAAGGATTTAGGAGCAATATGTTAGAATTTATTCTAGAATTAATCTTCCCAACAACATGTGGTTTATGTGATAAAATTTGCAAAGAAGCTATATGTAATAAATGCAAATTAAAGTTAAAAAAATACGAAATCAATTTAATACTAAAAAATAAAAAAATGTACTTTAACAAAAGTATGCACATATTTAAATATGATGGTATAATAAGACAAAAAATTATTGAATATAAATTTCAAGGTAAATCTTATTTGTATAAAACATTTGCAGAAATAATTTTAAAAAATCAAAAAGTATGTGGCTTTTTTAAAAAATATGATATAATAATCCCAGTTCCAATACATAAAAAAAGAAAGATATATAGAGGATATAATCAAACAGAATTAATTGCAAAATTGCTTGCAAAACAATTAAATTTAAAATTAGAAACAAATATATTGTTTAAGCAAAAAAACATCATATCACAAACTGAATTAAATAAAAATAGCAGAAAAGAAAATATAAAAAATGCATTTATTGTAAAAAATACACATAAAATAAAAAACAAAAAAATATTGATATTTGATGACATATATACAACTGGAAGCACAGTAAATGAATGTAGCAAAATATTAAAAACAGCAGGTGCAAAACAAATAGGAGTATTAACAATTGCAAAAGATTAAAGGAGGAATACATGGAAGATTTAGTAGAAAGCATATTAGATTATATAAGAGCAGATTATACAGATTATGCAATAATGATAAATGGAGAATGGGGAAGTGGAAAAACATATTTTTGGAACAATAAAATAAGAAATAAAATAGATTCACTTCAATTAAATGGAAAGCATTATACAACCATTTACATGTCATTATATGGAATATCAAACCTTGAAGATATTAGTAAAAAAATATTTATAGAAACTACTCAACTTATGGATAAAAATATGAGAAAATACATGAATGCAACAGGTCAGCAGTCTATACCAGAATATGCAAAAACAGGATTAGACATGGCAAATCTTTTTGGGGTTACTCAAAATGGTGATAAAGTGGATTATAGCAAATTCTTTTCAACAGACGATAAAGTTTTATGCTTTGATGACTTAGAAAGAGCAAATGTTGATGTTATAGATATTTTAGGATATATTAACAATTTCGTAGAACATGACCATATAAAAACAATTATAATATGTAATGAAAAAGAACTTTCCACAAAATTGAAAAGCTCAAATCTAGAAATGAAAACATTTATTGCAACATATATATTAGATAAAGAAGGAGATTTATCTAAAACAGATAAACCAATGGTTGAAAAAATACAAGATAAAATAGAATATGTTTTTGATAAAGCAAATGATTACGAAAGAATAAAAGAAAAATTAATAGGAGAAACATTTGAGTATCAACCAGAGTTCAATTATATAATAAATGGAATTTTAATGAGATATGAAAATAATCCAGATTTAATAAGGTTTTTAAGAGAAAACACAAATTATATTATATCCACATTTAATAAAAGTGGAACAAGAAACTTAAGAATACTAAAACATGCACTAAATGATTTTAAAAAAGTGTACGAAATGGTTAACAAATATTATCCAAACACAAACTATAGAATTTTGCAAACAATGCTAATCTTTACTATAGCAATATCTTTTGAAATTAAAGCAGGAAAAATAACAAAAGACAAATTTATAAATATAGCAGATAACGAAGAATATAAATCTATATTAGTTTCCTCAAGAGTACTTATGGATAATAGGCAGTTCTATATTAAAGAATTTGATAATAATTATTACTATAACTTTAAAGTAGAATATCGTTTCTTTAAATTTATAGAAATATATGTAAGAACAAGAATATTTGATATGAAAGTCTTCAAAAAAAATATGGAGGTAATAATAAATACAATTGATACAGAAAAACTTCCTGGATACAAAAGATTACTTATAGAAGAATATTGGAAAATATCAGATGATCAATTTCCGGGTGTAATAGAAGAAGTTTTAGAAGATGTAAAAGCAGGAAAAGTAAAACTATTAGATACAGTAAAAATATTTATTTATTTTACTTATTTTATAAAAAAAGGTTTAATAGATTATGACATAAAAACTATAAGAGGGATATTTTTTAATGGTATGAATGTAGCAGCATTAACCTCAGATTACTCAGAAAATGCAGAGCAAGAAATTGAACAAATAATAATAGGAGAAAAAACACAAGAAATAAACGAAATATTAAATCATTTTTATATGATAAATGGGGCATTAAAAGATAAAATGTATTCACAAAAAGCAGACGAAATATTTAAATGTATACCAATGAAAATGGAAATGTTTTACGAAAGATTTGATAAAGAATGTATGGATATACCAATATTTAAATATTATGATCCATATCAAATGTTTCAAAGAATATCTTGCGCTAGCAACGAAGACATAGTTTCTATAAAGGAAAAATTATTAGATAGAGCAGAAAAACACACAAAAGAAATTGAGCCAGAAATGAAAAACATAAAACAATTAAAACAAGTTATTGATGATTATATTAGAGGAAAAGACATAGGAATAAAAATAGTAATGTTAAAAGAATTTTCAAGGGATTTAGGCACTATTTTAGAAAAATACAAATAAATTGGAATTTGTTGTTTAGAGATTAGAGGTTAGAATGTAGGGACGGCAATTTGCCGTCCGAAAAATATACGAATTTAATTGCAAATGTTGTAGGGGTCGCCGCCCACGGCGACCCGCATATCAATATTTAAGGGTCGCCCAGGGGGTGCGACCCCTACAGATTTAAAATTAATTTAATCTCACAAACTACAATTTATATAACAAAATAATTGGAGGTAAATAAAAGATGGAAGAACTAAAATTAGAATATTATTTTAAAAATATAGAAGAATTTGCATTTAAAGAAGTATTTAATAATTGCATATACCCATGGGAAGCATTAAATAATATAAATGAATATATAAAGAAATTTATGAAAAATGAAGATATGAAAATAAATAAGGCATCTGAAATAGGAGAATTTTGTTCCATAAAGGGAAATTACTTTATAGATGAAGGAACAAAAATACAAGCAAACGTAACAATACAAGGACCAGTATTAATTGGTAAAAATGTAGAAATACAATCAGGAGCATTAATAAGACCAGGAACAATAATAGGTGATAATTGTTGCATTGGGCATAGCTCAGAAGTTAAACATGCAATTCTTCAAAACAAATCTAAAGTTGCAAGTTTAGCATTTGTAGGCGATAGTATACTCGGAAAATCTACAAGAATTGGAAGTGGAATAATAGTTGCAAATAGAAGATTTGACCAAAAAAATATTACTATAAAAATAGATGAAGAAAAAATAGACACAGGTTCTGATTTCTTTGGAAGCATTATAGGAGATAGTACAAGACTTGGTGCAAATGTAGCAACACTTCCAGGAGCATTTATTGGCCCATATACATGGATAATGCCAGGTGTGCAAGTAAGAGGATTTATCCCAGCACAAAAAAGAATATTTCCAAAAGTAGAATATATAATAACAGACAACCCAAAAATAGAATTAAAATAGAAAAATAGAATATAAAATATAATCAAACTATAATATTAATAAAAATGAAATATCATTTAAAATTAATGTTATAGTTTTTTAAATTAGCAAAAAAATGTAATTTGCATAACAGGGAAAAAGGGGTCTGACCCCTTTTTCCCTGTTATGCAAATGGAATTGATAATTTGAATTGTGGATATGTAGGGGCGGGGTTCCACACCCGCCCGCAAACGGCAAATTTATTGTAAATGTCGTAGGGGCGGGCCTTGTGTCCGCACGAAACAAAATAATTGCAAATGTCGTAGGGGGCGATTTTAATCGCCAGATGCACAAATTCAACACGGGTCGTCGAGGACGCCGACCCCTACAGGTTTTGCAATTAATTAACCCTACAAATTATAATTAATTAATAAACCACAAAAAAATCTCTCCTCAAAAAAATAAATAAGATTATTGACTTGTAAAAATATATAACTTATAATATACATAAATAAAAATCATAAAGTAAAAAATACAAAAGAAGGAGAGGAGAAAAACAAATGTTAAACAAAGAAAAATTAAAAAATAAAATTACAAACAAAACTGTAGGGGCGCTATCGGTTAGGAATACCTGTGAGAATGACCCAATTGCGCCCACACAAAAAAACAAAGGAATAACCCTAATAGCCCTAATAATAACAATAATAGTAATGTTAATATTAGTAGGAGTAACAATAAATGTAGCGTTAAATGGAGGGTTATTTACATCAGCAAGAAAAGGAACATATCAAACCCAAGCAAGCATAATAAAAGAGCAATTAGAAGTAGAAAAAGCAACAATGGTTGCAAATAATAATGGAGATGAACCAAGTGATTATGGAATAGGAACAATCGAGAATTTAGATATATCACAAGATTTAAAAGATAAATTTGGTAGCAAATTAACAATATCTGCAAAAGGAACATTATATTATACAGATGTAGTAACAGATAATCAAGAGCAAAGTTGGTTAGAAGAAATAGGAATAGAAGGAGAACCAACACAATTAACTTCATATACATTTACAATAGGTGAACTTTTAGCAAAGACAGAGCCTGTAGGGGGAGGATTTTTTATTCCTTTTAATGATTTTTGGCCAGAAAATGTATCAGAAGAACTAAAAAATAGTCATAAATTTAATGATAGACTTGGAGGAGAAATGTATCATAATGTTGCTTGCTCAGAAGATTCGTTTATAGACCTTGCTAATTATGAAAACGACCCAAGTGGTGTTCCTTTTTCATATGCTATGCTTTTAGTTGACGGAAATATTGCGTTTGTTGTTATGGATGAATCAGGCAATGCAATGGATTTGGATACTTATAGAGAATATTCTGATGTTTCATTTACAGTATCAATATCATAAGTTGAACGATGTAATGGCTATTTGTCCAAAAAGTTTATTTGAATAAGGGGACGGACCTTTTGTTCACTAAAATGAACAAAAAGTCCGTCCCCTTGTTCAAGAAAAGGAACATATCAAACCCAGGCAAGCATAATAAAAGAGCAATTAGAAGTAGAAAAAGCAACAATAGTTGCAAATAATAATGGAGATGAACCAAGCGATTATGGAATAGGAACAATCGAGAATTTAGATATATCACAAGATTTAAAAGATAAATTTGGTAGCAAATTAACAATATCTGCAAAAGGAACATTATATTATACAGCTGTAGTAACAGATAATCAAGAGCAAAGTTGGTTAGAAGAAATAGGAATAGAAGGAGAACCAACACAATTAACTTCATATACATTTACAATAGGAGAGTTGTTAAGTAAAGAAGGAGTGTATGAAGAGGATTATATGTATTTTGTACCAGTTGCTAATTTTTGGCCAGTGGACACACCAGAGGAGCTAAAAAACAGCTATGTTTTTATAAATAGCAATCAATATGAAGGATATTATAATGCAAGTTGTTCTGATGATAGATTTGTAAATATAGTTGAGAGTGTTGTTAGCAATACACCTTTTCAATATGTTATAGGAATAGATTTAAATAATAATAATATTGCCTTTATGGCATATGATGAAACTGGTTCTGATGCCTTAAATTATATTGAATATAGTGATGTTTCATTTACAATATCAATACAGTAAAATAATATGATTTAATAATAAAAATGTGCTTTTATTCTAAGGCAAATTATTTTGTATTAAATAAAAGCGTATTTTTTATTGTATAGGAAAAATCGACTATTATCTAGACCCAATATAAGATTTTTCCGTATACAACAAGGTTAGGCTACCTTAGTAAGCCCGAGCGAATGCGAGTGGCACGTATTTCGCACTTTCTTCGAAGGCAAGCTTAGCGAAATGCCTTTCTTATTTTATTAGTTTCTTTGGAGAGCGGGCGGACAGGGTCGTCCGCCCAATACTCTATATTTTTAAATTTTAGTCTGAACAATAACAAATTTTGGCCTGAATATTAATTAAAATATCTACCTTTTATTGACATGAAAACTTCCAACATATAAAATAAAAAAGAAAGAGATAAAATATGAAAAAGATTAATAAAGAAGTAATAAATATAATTTTAATAATAATAGCGTTTATATTCAATATTATAGTATTTGCACCTTTAGAAATATTTTATACTAATAAAGATGAATTATGGTTTGAAGTAAATGATATGTTACCAATTATAATAGTATTGGCAATAATAATATTTATTATATTTGTTATTATATCTATTTTGCTAAAAAATAGAAAAAGAGAAATATTTATAAATATAATATTTGTATTGACATTAGGCTTATATTTGCAAGGTAATTTTTTGAATTTTGGATATAATGTATTAGATGGCTCAGAGGTACAATGGGACAAAATGATAGGAAAAGGTCTTATTAATACTGCTATTTGGATATTAATAATTTCATTACCATATATTTTTAAAACTTTAAAAAAAGAAAAACAGTTTAAAAAATTTAGACTAATTTGTTCAATATATATTATTTTAATTGAAATAATTACATTAACCACAGTTATAACTAGTATAGAAAAAAACGAAGATGATAATATTCAATTAGTTAATAAAGATATTTTTAATCTGTCAAAAGGCAGTAATATTGTAGTGTTTATGTCTGATACATTTGAAGCAACATATATGAACAGAATATTAGAAGAATATCCAGAATACAAAGATAAATTGCAAGATTTTACGTATTTTGATAATTGTACTGGAGTAAGTTTTTATACTTATTCTTCTATGCCAACTTTATTAACAGGTGTAGAATGTAAAGTTGGAAACACGTTAGAAGAAAATGTTAATTATTGTTTTGATAATTCTATTTTATACAAAGAGTTAGATGCCAATAACTATAATATAAATATATATACAGAAAAATCACTTAAATCAAATAATAAATATATAGATAATTTAGAAAATTATAAATCAACAACGACATTAAAAACCAAAACAAGTATATCAAATAAAATGTACAAATATACTTTTTACAGATATTTGCCTCATTTTTTAAAACCTAATTTTGTTATAAATAGTGATGAATTTTATAGTATAAAAAAAGAAGCAAATGAAATGCCATATACTAAAAAAACATATTTTTTAGATGATGTAGCATTTAATGAAGAATTAGTAAACAATGGAATTAGCACGAATCAAACTCAAAATGTATTTAAGTTTTACCAAACTAGTGGGATACACAAACCATATAATACAACAGTAGATTTAGAATATAACTACTCAGAAGAATACAAAAATATTTCCGAAGAAGAAAGAAGTCTTATAGAAGGGATAGCTTCATTAAATTTATTATGTAATTATATAGATGAACTAAAAAATAAGAATATTTATGATAATACAACAATAATTTTTTTAGCAGACCATGGAGATAATAATAGATTTTATACAACATTATTAGTAAAAAAGGCAAATGATAGCCATGAGTTTAACATATCGTCTGCGCCGGTATCCTTAGTAGAAGATTTAGTTCCAACAATACTAAATATAGCAACAGACAGCAAAGATTATGGTAAAGATTTTTTTGATTATAAGGAAACAGACATACGTACAAGACAAGTTTATGATTATACTTATGAAACTAATATTTTTAATGGCAATGAATATAAAGTGCTTTCAAAAATAATATTTCAAACAGAAGGACTAGCAAAAGATGAAGAATCTTTTTATATAGTAGATGAAATATATGAAAACGAAGACAAGGAATTAACAGAGAAATATAAATTTGGAGATAATATAACTGTAGAAGAAATAAATGATATAAATACTGTTAATCTAGTAGGTTTTACATTAGATAAAATAGATTTAGAAACTCCATTAGGTAGCAATATGAGCAAAAACGCTTATTTAACAATAAATGCGTCTAAAGCAGAAAATCCTGTAATAGCAGAATTTGTAATAGATAAAGTATATAATGAAGAACAAACAATTATTTTTAAAATAGATAATGAAATTATATACATGTGTAAAGTAACAAATGATAATTCTAGTAAGAAAATATCATTTAAAATACCAAAAGAAATATGGAATAAACATGAAGAAATTACAATTGAGATGGAGTTCCCAGATGCTAAATTTAACGAATATAACAAAACATTAATGACTGCTATAGATTTAGAAGAATTTACTTTCAATAATTAAAAAACGGATGTGAAAAAATGATAGAACAATTTGCAAAAATTTTAGGAGTGTTAATAGAAGCAATATATAAAATAATTGATAATTATGGAATTACTCTAATTATTTTTACATTAATTTCAAAAATTATATTATTTCCAATTAATATAATAATTCAAAAAAATTCAATAAAAATGATTAAAATAAAACCTAAAATTGAAGAATTAAAATATAAATATTCAGAAAATAAAGATAAATTTATGGAGAAACAAATTGAATTATTTGAAAAAGAAAAATACAGACCATTTTTAGGAATAATTCCTTTGTTAATACAAATTCCAATTATATTCGCATTAATAAGAGTAATTGAGAATCCTAATTTTTATATAACAAATCTTAAAAATTCTTACTTTATGAGTATGGACTTATCATTAATCCCTTCGTTAGACAGTTATATAATAATTCCAATATTAGCTGGAATATCAGCAATAGTATTATGCATATTTCAAAATAAAGAAAATGTATTACAAAAAGAAGAAAGTTTATTATCAAAAATCTTTACTGGTGCTTTAACAACTATAATTACTATTTATTTTGCTTTTCTAGTTCCAATTGGTGTATCAATTTACTGGATTTTAGGAAATATATTTGCCATATTTCAAATGTATGTGCTAAATACCATTTATCCTCCAAAAAACTATATAAATTATGATGAATTAAATTATTGGAAAAATCTGAACAAAAATAATAGACAAAAATTTAATAAAAACAAAATTAAAGAAAAAGAAGATTATAAAAATTTTTTAAAACAACAAAGTTTAAACAAAGTTAAACTTATCTTTTATTCAGAGAAAAGTGGATTTTATAAATATTTTTCAGGAATAATACAATATATATTAAATAATTCTAATATTGAAATACATTATATAACAAGCGATGCTAATGATAATATATTTAATATAAAGCAGGATAAGTTAAATGTGTATTATGTAGGAAAAAACAAGTTAATATCTCTATTTATGAAAATAGAAGCAGATGTAGTTGTAATGACAACTCCAGACTTACAAAAATATTATTTAAAAAAGTCTCTAGTAAGGAAAGATGTAGAATACATTTATTTAGATCACGGAATGACAAGTTTAAATCTTACTTTAAGAACAGGAGCATTAGATTATTTTGATACTATTTTTGCAAATAATGAGGAGCAAGTAAAAGAAATAAAAGAAATTGAGAAGTTACGAAAAACAAAACAAAAAAATATTGTAAAAGTAGGATTTCCATTTATTGATGATTTGATAAAAAAATATAATGAAGATAACTATAAAAGTGATAAAAAAACCATATTAATTGCACCTTCTTATCAGCAAGACAATATTCTAGAATCATGCATAGATGATATATTAGAGCAATTATTAAATACAGAGTATAAAATTATAGTACGACTACATCCACAATACATACTAAGAAACCAAGAAAATGTAAATGAGATAATAAATAAGTATAAAGACAAATTTAGTGATAATTTTTACTTTGAATTGGACTTTTCTTCTAATAAAAATATATATTGTTCAGATTTAGTGATTACAGATTGGTCTGGAATTGGAATGGAGTACTCATTATCTACAGCTAAACCAACTTTGTATATAAATACAAAAATGAAAATAATAAATAAAGATTACAAAAAGATAAATGTAGAGCCAATTGATATTGTATTAAGAAATAAAATAGGTAAAGCAATAGAAAAACAAGATATTAAAAAAATTAAAAATATAGTTGATAAACTAATTTCAAGTAAAGAAGAATATAAAGATAAAATTGTAGATGCAAGAAATAAATATTTATTTAATATAGGATCTAGTAGCAAAATTGCAGGAGAATATATAATAAATAAAATAAATAAGTAGGTGACAAATATGCAGGGACTAATTTTAGCAGCTGGAATGGGTACAAGGATTAGTAGGTATTCTAAAAATTGTGTAAAGTGCATGATTGAAGTAAATGGAGGAAAATTAATAAAAAGGCAAATAGAAGCATTGAATAAAGCAGGAGTAAATAAAATAATTATTGTTTGTGGATATAAAAAAGAAATTTTACAAAAATATATAATAGATAATTTTAAAAATAATGAAATTTTATTTGTTGAAAATAATGATTATAAAATTACAAATAATATATATTCGTTATATTTAGCAAGAGAATATTTAAAAAAAGAAGATACAATTATTTTAGAATCAGATTTAATTTTTGATTATTCAATTATAGATAAGATTTTAAAAGATGATAAAAATAATATTGTAGCAGTTTCTAAATATAAAATTGGAATGGATGGAACGGTAGTTACAATAAATGAAAACAACAAAGTTACAGCATTTTATGGTAGAGCTGATTTTGATATACAAAGTGCAAATGAATATTATAAAACCATAAATATTTATAAATTAAGCAAACAAGATAGTATAAATTGTTTTGTGCCATGTTTGGAAGGATATATAAAAAACAACAAAAAAACAGAGTTCTATGAAGTGGTTTTTAAAGAGTTAATAGAAAATAATAAGATAATTTTGGATGCAAAAATATTTGAAGGTGAAAGATGGTATGAAATAGATAATGAAACTGATTTAGAAATAGCAAAATGCTTATTTAGTAATAAAATATATGACTATGAGAAAAGATATGGTGGATACTGGCAATTTAGCAATTTAAAGGATTTTTGCTATTTAGAAAATCCAAAGTTCCCAACAACAGATTTATTAGAAAAAATAAAATATTTCTCTGAAGATTTAATAACTAAATATCCATCAGGTATTAATATACAAAATATAAATGCTTCTAGACTATTTATGGTAAAAAGAGATGAGATATTAGTAGGAAATGGTAGTGCAGAATTAATTAAAGAGATAGGGCAATTATTAACAGGTAAAATTACTATTCAAATACCAGTATTTAATGAATATTTAAGGTGTTTTAAAAAATGTAAAATAATAAAAAATGACACATCAAAGAATAATTATATATATGGCAAAAGTGAAATTATAAAATCCTTAAATAATACAGATATAATAGTTATAGTAAATCCAGATAATCCAACAGGAAACTTCATAGAGTATAACGATATAATAGATATATTGGAAATAGCAAAAAAAAACAATAAAACAGTAATTATAGATGAGAGCTTTATAGATTTTGCTGATAAAAATAAAAGGTATTCACTAATTAATCATAAGATTTTGCAAAGATATAAAAATTTGATAGTAATAAAAAGCATTAGTAAGTCTTATGGAGTACCAGGGATAAGATTAGGAATACTTGCATCAGGAAATAATAGATTTTTAGAAAAAATAAAATCATCCTTAGAAATATGGAATATTAATTCTATAGCAGAATATTTTTTACAAATAGTCGAATTATATAAAAAAGAGTATGAGGCATCTTGTAATTATATAGAAGTTCAAAGAAATAAATTTTACAATGAACTTTCAAAAATTAAATTTTTAAAAGTATATAATTCACAAGCCAATTTCTTTATGTGCAAATTGTTAAAACATGATACAAAATATGTTGCAGAATATCTATTAAACAATTATAATATTCTTATAAAAGAATTAAAAAATAAAGAAGGCTTTAATAACGAGAATTATATTAGAATTTCAATAAAAACAGAAGAAGATAATAAATACTTATTAAAAGCTTTAAAAAATTTAGAAAATAATTAAAGAGGTAACATAATGATAAAAAAAATTATAAAAATATTAAGTACATGTAGTTTAGTAATAGCTTTTTTTTCCAAAGAATGTTATGGATATTTGGATCCATCTGCAATGACTTATCTTATTCAAATATTAGTTGCAATTGGCATTACAATAACAACAAGCATAGGTATTTTGCTTTATAAAATAAAAAAAGCTTTTAGAAGGAAAAAAGAAAAGTCATTAGATGATAGTAAATAAAAAAATGTAATATACAATAACTAAACTAAAATATTAATTTTTGAAAGAATATTTCAAGATTAATATTTTAGTTTTTTTATTTTAACCAAATTCTTCGCCAAAACTTCCAATTTTTCATCAAAGGAAATAATTACCAAATATAGAATATATAATGTATAAAAAAATTAGAAAATTGACATCAATAGATGCCAAATAGGGACATAGCTCTTCAAACAGAGATTGACTTAGAAGATAAGCTTTGTCCCTAAACCTTAGTTAAGGAGGAATAGACAATGCATGCTGAATACAAAAAAAAGGACAAGCTGTTATTATTAAAAATAGAGGAAGAAATAGATCATCACAGCAGTGAAAAAATTAGAAAAAGAGCAGATTACGAAATTCAAATACATATACCTAAAAAGGTGATTTTTGATTTTAATAAGGTTACATTTATGGATAGTAGTGGAATAGGGATGCTAATAGGAAGATATAAATTAATATCTATGCTTCGGTGGAAAAACAAGTATGATTAATGTAAAACCAGCAGTAAAAAAAGTTCTTGAAATGTCTGGAGTTTTAAAGTTAATACCAATAGAAGATATAGAAAATATAGGAGGTAGTAAATTTGAAGAATGTATATGAAAATGAAATGAAGTTAGAGTTTTTAAGCAAATCAAACAACGAAAGTTTTGCAAGAATAACAGTAGCAGCATTTGCTGCACAACTTGATCCCACTATTGAGGAAATATCTGATATAAAAACAGCAGTTTCAGAAGCGGTAACAAACTCAATTATTCATGGTTATGAAGAAAACGAAGGAATAGTAAAAATAGAATGTAAGTTATTTGCAAATTCAATTGAAATAGAAATTTCAGACAAGGGCAAAGGAATAGAAAATATAGAAAAAGCAAGACAAGCTCTATATACATCAAAGCCAGAATTAGAGAGGTCCGGTATGGGATTTACAATAATGGAAAGCTTTATGGATGAGGTAAAAATAGAATCAGTAGTAGGATTAGGCACAAAAGTAAAAAAGAAAAAAAAGATAAAATAAGGAGTTACTTATGTACGAAGTTAAAACAGAAGATTTATTAAAAGCACAAAATAATGACGATAAAGCTATGACAGATATAATTGAGATAAATTCTGGACTATTATGGAGTATAGTAAAAAGGTTTTTAGGAAGAGGATATGAGGCAGAAGAGCTTTACCAAATAGCATGTATAGGATTTATAAAAGCAATTAAGCGATTTGATATAAGCTATGATGTGCGATTATCTACATATGCTGTACCATATATTTTAGGAGAAATAAAAAGATTTATTAGAGATGATGGACCAATAAAAGTAAGTAGAAGTTTAAAGGAGCTATGTATAAAGATAAAAGAAATTCAAAAAGAATACTTAAGTAAAAAAGGAGAAGAAATTAGTATATCTCAAATATCTAAAATTCTAAAAGTGTCAAAAGAAGAAATAGCAATGGCTTTAGAATCACAAAGACCTTTAGAATCAATAGATGAACAAGCATATGAAGATGATTCAGGAGGAGAAACAAAAATTAATAAAATAGATAGTGGAAAAGACGAAGCAGAAGAATTGGTAAATAAAATATGTTTGGACAATCTTATAAAAAAATTAAATGAGAGAGAACAAAAAATTATTATGCTTAGGTATTATAAAGAAAAAACACAATCAGAAGTTGCAAAAATTTTAGGAATAACACAGGTTCAAGTATCAAGGCTAGAAAAGAAAACATTGTCTAATATGAGAGAAAAAATTTCATAAAAATTATAAAAAAGGCATAAGGCATATATATGTCTTTTTTTGTTTGGTAAAATTACATTTTATTAATTAAACAAATGTACTATTGATAAATTTGTCATTTTATAATAAAATATACAGTATATTGGAGGAAGTATAATGGAAGCAGAAGAAATAAAAGAGCAAAAAGAATATATAAAAAAAGTATATGAATTAAATAAAAATAAAAATTTAAAATATTATATTTTAACTATGGGATGTAAGCTAAATGAAAATGACTCAGAAAAGCTAGTAGGAATGTTAGAAAAAATGGGATATGAAGAATCTAAAGATATGAATACTGCTGATTTATATTTAATTAATACATGTTGTATAAGAGAAAATGCGGAAGAAAAAGTATTTGGAAAACTTGGAGAATTCAAAAAAATAAAAGAGCATAAAGATATAATAATTGCATTAGGTGGATGTATGATGCAAGAAAAACACATAACAGATAAAATAAAAAAAAGTTATCCATTTGTAGATGTAGTATTTGGGACTCATACTATTCACAAATTTCCAGAGGATTTATATAAAGCTATAATAAGTAAAAATAAAATAAATGACATACTGGATATAGATGGCAAAGTTTATGAAGGATTACCAATAAAAAGGAGCGATAAAAAACAAGCTTCTGTTACTATTATGTATGGTTGTAATAATTTTTGTACATATTGTATAGTTCCATATGTTAGAGGAAGAGAAAGAAGCAGAAAGCCAGAAGATATATTAAGCGAAATAGAAGGATTAGCAAAAGAAGGATATAAAGAAATAACCCTTTTAGGTCAAAATGTTAATTCATATAATGGTGGAGACGGATATAAGTTTTCAAATCTTTTAAGAGATGTAGATAAAATTCAAGGAATAGAAATTATAAGATTTATTTCTCCACATCCAAAAGATTTTACAGATGATGTAATAGAGGCAATAAGAGATAGTAAAAAGATATCAAGATTAATACATATACCACTTCAATCTGGAAGTACAAAAGTATTGAAGGAAATGAACAGAAAATATACTAAAGAGCAATTTTTAAATTTAACAGATAGAATAAAAGCAAAAATCCCTGATGTAGTATTTTCAACAGATATAATTGTGGGATTTCCAGGCGAAACAGAAGAAGATTTTGAAGATACTTTAGATGTGGTAAAAAAAGTAAATTTTGAGCAAATTTTTATGTTTATATATTCAAGAAGAGTTGGAACTTTAGCTGATAAAATGGAAAATCAAATACCAGAAGAAATAAAACATAAAAGATTTAATAGATTAAAAGCATTATTTGAAGAGAACATAGAAAAAAACAATGAAAAATATGTTGGAACCACACAAAAAATACTAGTTGAGGGATATAGTAAAAACAACACAGAAATGCTTACTGGAAGAACAGATACAAATAAGGTAGTTGTATTTGAAGGAAAAAAAGATTTAATTGGAAAAATAATAAATATAAAAATAGTATCTGAACATAAGTGGTATTTGAAAGGTAAGGTGTAATATGGCAGAGTTTTCACCCATGATGAAACACTATTTAGAAATAAAAGAAGAATATAATGATTGTATTGTATTTTATAGATTAGGAGATTTTTATGAGATGTTTTTTGATGATGCAAAAACTGCATCACGAGAACTTGAAATAACTTTAACAGGTAGAGATTGCGGGCAAGAAGAAAGAGCTCCAATGTGTCGGGGTTCCTTTTCATGCGGCAGAAAGCTATATTGCAAGACTTATAGAAAAAGGATATAAAGTTGCAATATGTGAGCAATTAGAAGACCCTAAAACTGCAAAAGGAATAGTAAAAAGGGACGTAATTAGAGTTGTAACTCCTGGAACTGTAATTGAATCAAATATGCTAGATGAAAAGAAAAATAATTATATAATATCTATTTATAAGAGAGGAATATATTTTGGTATAGCTGTTTGTGATGTTACAACAGGAACTTTTTTATCTACAAAAATAGAGGGAAACAACAATTTCACCTTGTTATTAGATGAAATTTCAAAATATAATCCAGCAGAAATAATAATAAATAAGATGTTATTTAATTGCAAAGAAGAAATAGATGAAATAAAACTACGATTTAAAGCATATATAAATTGTTTTGAGGAAGAAATATTTAAAAAAGAAGTAGATACATTATTACAAACATATAGTTTTGTAGATGACAACGAAAAAGAAATAGACAATTTAGACAAAAACGATTTACAAGTTCCAGCAATTAATGGACTTTTGGATTATTTAAATCAAACTCAAAAAATAAAATTAGAGCATATTAATACTATAAAAATGTACTCAATAACAAAATATATGTCTTTAAATGTTACCTCTAGAAAAAATCTAGAACTAACAGAAAAAATGAATGACAAGGGGAAAAAAGGAACTCTTCTTTGGGTACTTGATAAAACTTATACATCAATGGGAGGAAGACTTTTAAGAAAATGGATAAACGAGCCACTAATAGATGTGCAAGATATAAATAAAAGATTAAACTCAGTAGAAGAACTAAAAAATAATTTAATATTTAGAGGGGATATTATAGATTCTTTAAAAAGAATTTATGATATAGAAAGATTAGTTGGTAAAATTGCATATGGAAATACAAATGCAAGAGATATGATTTCGCTTAAAAATTCATTAAAGCAACTTCCATATTTAAAAAATATTTTAGCAAGTAGCAAATCTGAGTTATTGCAGAATTTATATGTTAATTTAGATGAGTTAAAAGATATTCACGATTTAATAGAAAAAGCAATAGTAGAAGACCCACCAATTAGCATAACAGAAGGTGGAATAATTAAACTTGGATATAATAAAGAAATTGATGAACTTAAAAATGCGGGCATGCAAGGAAAAAATTGGCTTATTGAGTTAGAGGCAAAGGAAAAAGAACAAACAGGAATAAAAAATTTAAAAGTTGGATTTAATAAAGTGTTTGGGTATTTTTTTGAAGTAACAAAATCATATTTGAATTTAGTGCCAGATAGATTTATAAGGAAGCAAACACTTGCAAATTGCGAAAGATATATAACAGAAGAGTTAAATGAATTAGAAAGTAAAATATTAGGTGCAGAAGAAAAAGCTGTTGATTTAGAATATAAATTATTTATTGAAATAAGAAATAAAATTGCAGTAAATATAGCAAGACTTCAAAAAGCGTCAAATATTGTATCAATTTTAGATGTACTTACCTCATTTGCAATTGTTGCAGAAGACTTAAACTATGAAAAACCAGTTGTAGATAATAGCGGAATAATAGATATAAAAGGAGGAAGGCATCCTGTTATAGAAAAAATGCTACCAGAAGGTAGTTTTATAGAAAATGATACATATTTAGATAAACAAAACGATAGATTATCAATAATTACAGGACCTAACATGGCAGGAAAATCTACATATATGAGACAGGTAGCATTAATTACACTTATGGCTCAAATAGGAAGTTTTGTGCCAGCAACTTATGCAAAAATAGGTGTTGTAGATAAAATATTTACAAGAGTAGGTGCATCTGATGATTTAAGCATGGGACAAAGTACTTTTATGGTAGAGATGATGGAAGTTGCAGAAATACTAAGAGAAGCAACTCCAAACAGTCTTGTAATACTTGATGAAATAGGAAGAGGAACATCTACATATGATCGGACTTTCTATTGCTTGGGCTGTTGTAGAATATATAGCAAATAAAGAAAAATGTGGAGCTAAAACATTATTTGCAACACATTATCACGAACTTACAGAACTAGAAAATCAAATAGAAGGTGTTAAAAACTATTCAATAGCTGTAAAAGAAAAAGGAGAAGATGTAATTTTCTTAAGAAAAATTGTACCAGGAGGAACTGATGAAAGTTATGGTGTTCATGTTGCAAAACTTGCAGGAGTTCCAAATGAAGTTGTAAAAAGGTCAAATGAAATATTAAGAAGTTTAGAGAGAAAAAGTATACTTGGAAAGAAAAGAGAGGAAAAAGAAAATAAAAAGATAGCGGCAGGACAACTCGATATGTATAATTATAAGCTTGCAGAAGCTGCTCACGAAATAGATAAAATAAATTTAAATGAACTAACACCAATAGATGCATTAAATATATTAGTTAAAATTAAAGATAAAATTAAGTAATTTTCAGTTGTGCTTAGGATTTAAACGCTAGTAATAAATCATTAAAAAAAGACGAGGTAATCTCGTCCTTAAACTTTTCACAAAATATATATAAATTATAGCATTAAATTAAGAAAATATCAAATAATAAAAACATGTAAATTAGTTAAAAAATAAGAGTAAAATAAAGTTTAAATAAGTATAAATAATATAGTACAAATAATTTTGAAAAAATGTATCATTGTAAATATTTTTTGCATATGATATTATAAATACAACACAAAAATAAGTTAATAAGTTTCCCTGCATAGTGCGAGTAGACAGAATTTTTAGAACCAACAGATAAGGAAAGGGAGTTTGGAACTCTAAATATGGCGTGCAAGCTTACACATTTAGTAGTAAGAAGCCCAGGAGTATTTAGGAGAACACCCACCTGTGTAAGAGCAGGTCCTTAAAAATTCTTTTAACACGGCTAAGGCGGGGCTTTTATTTTAGTTAATAATGAATAATTAATGCAAAAAAGTGGCTTTGCCACTTTTTATCATTTACTAATGTCTATTTTTATGATAATATAAAAATATTAAAGAAACGAGAGATATGTATGAATATAAGAGAAGCATTGGAATATGGAATTGAAGTTTTAAAAGAAAATAAAATATATGAACCAATTTTGAAGTCTAGAATAGTACTTGCAAATATTCTTAAGCAAAGCAAAGAGTATTTATTAATTCATGAAACAGAAGAACTAAACGATGATGATATTAATAAATATAGAGGAGATGTAGATAAACTATGTAAAGGCAAACCTTTACAATATATAACAAATAAACAGGAATTTATGGGGTTAGAACTCTATGTCGATGAAAATGTATTAATACCCCAACCAGACACAGAAATTCTAGTGGAAGAAGTAATTAACATATGTAGGGGTCGGGTTCCACCCCGACCCGTATAAAAATATAAAAATAATAGATTTATGTACAGGAAGCGGTGCAATAGGTATCGCAATTGCAAAGAATATTTCTAATTCCGAAATTACATTATCAGACATTAGCAAAAAAGCAATAGAGGTAGCAGAGAAGAATTGTATAAATGTTGTAGGGGCGGATTTCCATATCCGCCCGCAAAATAAAATACAAATTATACAATCAGATTTATTTGAAAATATAGATGAGAATGATAAATTTGATATAATCGTTTCAAATCCTCCATACATAAAAACAGATGTTATAAAAACATTAGATAAAGATGTTCAAATGGAGCCAAGGATTGCATTAGATGGAGGCACAGATGGATTAAATATTTACAGAAAAATAATTAAAGAAGCATATAAATATTTAAATCCTAATGGATATTTATGTTTGGAAATAGGATACGACCAAAAGAAAGAAGTTATTAAATTAATAGAGGACACAAGAAAATATAAAGAGATTTATTCAAAAAAAGATTTAGCAGGAAATGATAGAATAATAATATGTAAAAAGGAGAGTTAATATGTCATTTTCTTCAGAGGTAAGAGAAGAATTATTAGAATTAAAAATGTGGGATAATAATAGTAATCTTGAACAAGATGAGCAGCTTGCAAGGCTTTTAATAAGGGAAGCATTTATAAAAAAAGGTTTTATAAATGACCCAAATAAAGAATATCATTTAGAAATTCTTTTTAAATCAAAAAGAAAAGCAGAAGAAGCAAAAGAAATAATTTCAAATTTTGGGATAGATATTAAATCAACAAAAAAAGGTTCAGATTATATGCTATATCTTAAAGATGGAGAAGAAATAGCTTCTTTTTTAGCATTGATTGGAGCAACAAAATCAGTTCTTAAATTTGAAGAAATAAGAGTGATTAAAGATACACGAAATAATATTAATAGACTTGTAAATTGTGAAACTGCAAATTTGAACAAAACAGTAAATGCAGCAGTAAAACAAATAGAAGATATAAAAAAATTAAAACAAAATAAAAAGTTTGATAAATTACCAGATAATTTAAAAGAAGTAGCAAAATTAAGATTAGAGAATCCAGATTCAACATATGAAGAACTTCGGGAAAATGCTTTCAAAGCCAATTGGAAAATCAGGCGTAAGTCATAGATTAGAAAAAATATCAAGATTGGCAAATAATTAAACGAATTGTAATTTGTTGTTTAGAGATTAGAGGTTAGATGTTGGAGATTAAAATTTAAAAATGTAGGGACGGCAATCTGCCGTCCGAAAAATACGAAATTTATTGCAAATGTTGTAGGGGCGATTTTAATCGCCCGCAAAAACATGTCAAATTTATTGCAATCGTTGTAGGGGCGGGCCTTGTGTCCGCCAGAAACAAAATAATTGCAAATGTTGTAGGGGTCGCCGCCCACGGCGACCCGCATATCAATATTTAAGGGTC
>CALXNI010000098.1 GCA_944389715.1 uncultured Clostridia bacterium
ACTACTAATGAAATAATAACTAATATTAATAATGCTAAAAAGATTTTCCTTTTTCTATATCTATGTAAAATAAATGGGATACCTTTTTTTGCTTGTATTTTTATTCTTGATTTAGTTTTTTTTGCAATTTGTTTTAATTTTTTATAGTCACTTATACTAACATTTGCAAATAATAAGCTTGACTTTTTTCTTTTTATATTCCATAAAAATATTTTTTTACTTATACATATATTTATAAATCTCTCTAAAAAATAGCCTTCTACTTTTATATTGACATATCCTATTATGTAGTTTAAACAAATTTTTAGGAACAATTTTTACTACCTCCACTCCATAAATTTTATTCATTCTCATCTAAAATTCTTTCTATATCAATGCTTTCTATTTTTCCTTTAACTGATATGTCATATTCTGTAGCTTGTTCTAAACTCAAATTAAATCCGCTTATATTTATAACACCTATGCTTGTTTTTATTTTTATATAAAATTCCTCATATTCTAAAATCCCTTTATAATTTTCTATTAGCATCTCATCAAATCCAATAATAGTAACTTTTGGATCTGTCTCAGAAATTTCTCTTGGCATCTCTAATAATTCATTTATTATATTTTGCTTTTTATTTTTTTTATTTTTCATTTTGAACCTCTTGTTTTTATATTTTTTATAAATTGTAATTTGTGTGATTAAAATTGTTTTGAAATCTGTAGGGGCGGGCCTTGTGTACGCCCGCAAAATTAATTGTTTTCTCGGGCGGACACAAGGCCCGCCCCTACGACATTTGCAATAAATTTCGTATTTTTCGGACGGCAGATTGCCGTCCCTACATTTTTAAATTCTAATCTCCAATCTCTAACCTCTAATCTCTAAAAAACAAATTACATTTTACTGTTTAAATTCATCTAAAGATTTAAATTCATATCCCATTTCCTTTATTTGCTTTATGCAATAGTCTAAGATGTTACAATTATCTTTAGAGTTTGCGTGTAACAATATTACTGCCCCATTATGAATATTAGATATAATTTTGTCTTTTGCATATTCTTCTCTTCCTTGCTTATTCTCATCCCAATCGTCATATGCAAAACTCCACATAGTTGTTGTATATCCTAAGTTTTTGCTTAATTCTAAAGTTCTTTCACTAAATTCTCCCATTGGTGGTCTTATATATTTCATTTCATAATTATATTTTTCATATACTGCTGTGTGCAAATTCATAATTTCTTCTTTTACTTTATCATCGTCTAAATCTGGCATGCTTTTATGGTTAACAGTATGGTTGCCCACTATATGCCCTTCTTCTATCATTCTTTGTACTAGTTCTGGCTGACTATTTAAATAATGGGCTGTTATAAAAAATGCTGCTTTTATATCATTTTCTTTTAAGGTATCTAATATTTGGCTAGTATATCCTGCTTCATATCCTTCATCAAAAGTTAAATATACATATTTATCATTTGAATTTCCCATAGCAATTCCATTATATTTACTTAAAAGCTCAACATTTTTACTTCCTAAATCTGGCTGTACATGGTTTTCTGCTCTTTTTATTCCCCAACCTATTTTTTTATTAGACAACACTCCCGCTGAACTAGTAGTTACAGCTTCATTATCTAAATCATTATTTAAAACTATTATACTGAATGTAAATATACACATAATTGCACATAATACTATATATATTAATTTTTCTTTCATAAACCCTCCTATTTGTTTTTACTTATATATTAAAAATTACCCATAAATTCCAAATTTATGTTTTTATTCTTTTTATATTGACAATATTTTCTTTTTGGATTATATTAAATAATGTTCTGGAAAAAATAGGAATTTTTTCTTTTTTTAATATAATCCCTATTACATATTTAGACTTACTTAATGCATTTTAAATATAAAATTTAAATAAAAAAAATATGATAAGTCTACTTATTATATGATGATAAATATCATCAATTATTTTATCTATTTTATTATATTACAAATGGGAGGCATATATGTTAAATTTTGTTATCTGTGATGACAATCCTTCTGTATTAGATAGGCTTTCAAAAATGTTGGAATCAATTTTTATAAATAATAATATTGATGCTGGCATTGGCTTGAAATCTACAACTGCGTCTGATGTAATAAATTATCTTGGAGACCACAAAGTTGATGTATTAATTTTAGATATAAATTTAAAGTCCGAAATAAGCGGATGTGATATAGCTAATATTGTAAGAAAAAAAAATAAGGATGTATATTTAATTTTTACTACTGGACATTTAGAATATGCATTAATGGCATATAAATATAAAACTTTTGACTATCTTCCTAAACCAATTGTTGATGAAAAATTGGAGGAAACTATATTACGACTTGTTGATGATGTAAAGAATACTCCAGCTAAATTTATTAGGTTAAATAATAATAAAACCATTATTAATCAAGATGAAGTAAATTACATAAAAAAGGATGGAATGAAATTAGTTTTTTGTACTAATACTCGTACTTATGAAACTTATAGTTCTTTTAATAAGATTGAAAGTTGTCTGCCGGAAAACTTTGTTAGATGTCATAAATCATATATAGTAAATGTAAAAAAAATTTCTGATATAGATTCTAGCAAAAATACAATACTTTTTTCTCATAACAATTATTGTTCTATTGGAGCAAAATATAAAAATAAAATTTTGGAGGTTTTAAAAAATGGAAATTATACAAACAATTTGGAACGCACTAACTACGGAGAATGAGATGTTAACACTAATAATTTGTTCTCCATTAACTTTTTTAGAAGTATACATATCTACTTTACTCTTCATTCGAATATTAAATATAAATTCAAACTCAAAAAGCAAAATCATTTATGTATTATCATTTTCTATAATAGCTTTACTAACTATTTTTGTAATTCCAACACCTTATAACACTTATGTAAATTTAATAGCATGTCCTATATTAGTTTACTTTATATTTAAAACTAATATTTTAAAAGCAGTTCTTGCAGAAATTATTCCATATATAATTTTTGTAGTCCTTGGCTCTGTATTATTAAATATATGTGTTAAATTGTCTGGAATACCAACAGATACATTTATAAAAATACCAATAGCTAAATTCTGTTGTTCATCACTAATGTATTTAGTTGCCTATTTACTATATATATTATTTTCTAAATTTTCTATCAAAATAAATTTGTTAGAAAATCTAAAAACAAATAATAAATTAACTCTTATAATCAACATTTGCATTGGAATAGTTGCAATTGCTATGCAATCTTATTTAGCAACGATATATAGTCATTTTATTCCTTTTACTACGACTGTAATAAGTATTTGTATACTTTTAATATACTTTTTATTTAGTATGTATAGTTTGTTTAGAACAAATAAATTAGAAATTACTACTGAAAATTTGGAAGAAGAAAAATTATATAATAAAACATTAACAATTCTCTATGATAATATTAGAGGTTTTAAACATGATTTTAATAATATTGTTCAAGCAATAGGTGGATATATTTCTACAAACAATATGGATGGATTAAAAGATTATTATTCTGATTTAATGGCTGACTGCCAAAAAGTTAATAATCTAGCTGTTTTAAATCCAGAACTTATAAATAGTCCTGCAATATATAGTTTACTTACATCTAAATATCATAAAGCAGAAGAGCTTGGTATAAAAATTAATTTTGATATATTTTTGGATTTAAAAACATTAAATATAAAAGCATATGATTTAACTAGAATTTTAGGAATACTTTTAGATAATGCAATTGAAGCAAGTAGTAAATGCGAAGAAAAAATTATATATATTTCTATACGTAAGGATAATAAAGCTAATAGGCAGTTGTTTATAATTGAAAATACTTATTCTAACAAGGATGTAGATACAGATAGAATTTTTGAAAAAGGTTATACCTCTAAAGTTGAACCTAATAATCAAAACCATGGACTTGGTTTATGGGAAGTTCGTAAAATTCTAAAAAAGAACAATAATTTAAACTTATTTACAACTAAAAGTAATAAATTGTTTAGGCAACAATTAGAAATATATAATTAAAAAGGGCAAAGAAGCTGTGTCGATATCAGCTTCTTTTTATATGAAATCAATTTATTTTTAATCTTTTTTTATTAATGATGCTGGCATTTTTGGTTGATGTAAGCAGAACCATACCATGCATGCTGTATTTGTAGATTTTGCATATTTTTCTGCAACTTTTGCTAAAAATTTTAACATTTATATTTCCCCCCTTTTTATATGTGAAACATTTTGTAATATTAATTATTCACTTTTTAATTAAGTAATTTGTGCATAATTTTTATACTTTTGTGCTCACATAGTTTTATTTATAAAGTATGTAATATTAAGTGGCAACTTTTATGTTTTGAGATTTAATATATTCTTCATAACCATATTTACTTTTAGTTATTTTATATATTAATCTAGTAATTGATATTGTTTGTAATAGTGTTCCAAATATTAGTAAATTAGAAAGTATTGTGTTTTTTAAAATTATAGCAATTACTAATGTTAGTGTCATTGTTATATATGATAATATCCTTTTTAAATCTCTATCTTTTTTTCTTAAAATTGGAACTGCCTCTGTATCTGCTGGAGCATAAAGTTTTATCATAATCATACTAAAAATCCATATTAATGCTATTAAAATATATTTTATGTATATGGGTTCTATAACAATATATTTGCTTAAAATTGCATTTCCTATATAAAATAAACTTGTTGCAACTATACACCCAATATGTGTTTTTAAATGAACTCCACCTGAAAAGGTTTTATATGGCATTATAAATAACAAGGCTAGTATTGTTAGTTTAAGTACTCCAAAAGCATATGCAATTGCTAATAATATAAAAGTTTTTGGAATTTCTCCTATAACTAACTGGAGACCATAATTTATTACTTCTGCTCTCTCGTCATCTATTTCTGGCATTTTATTTTGCATTTTTTTGGTTATTTTGTTACATAACTTTTCTATCAAATAAAATCACCTCGTGTTCTGCTTTGTTAAGGTGATTTTATTATTAATTTGTTGTTTATTTTTATTTCTTCTATAAACAGTAAAAAATCATATATGAATTTTTTTAATTTTAATTTCATATATGATTTTTTTAAGTTTATAAAATTTACATAAATTTTATTTCTCAGAAACTTTTTGCTCCGAGCAAAAAGTTTCTTCCCATCTTCCATAGATGCCACATGGAAGTATTAGTTCTGAGTTTGTCATTGGCAGACCTATTTCACCTGATGATATTTTTCCTTTTAAACCTTTTAAATTAATTTTTAATAAATTACTTAAAACTTGTGCTGATATTCCTGTTGTATATGAATTTATTAAAAAGAATAATGGCTTATTGCTTAATATCTTCGTACATAAATTTATTAAATCTGAAATATTGTTTTCAAATTGCCATACTTCTCCGAGATGCACCTCTACCATAAGATGGTGGATCCATTATTATTGCATCATATTTATTGCCTCTTCTTATTTCTCTATTTACGAATTTTACTACATCATCTACTATATATCTAACTGGTCTATTTTGAAGATTTGAAGCTATTACATTTTCTTTTGCCCATGCTACCATTCCTTTGGAACTATCTACATGGCAAACAGAAGCTCCTGCAGATAGGCATGCAACAGTTGCTCCCCCTGTATATGCAAAAAGATTTAAAACTTTTATTTCTCTTTTTGCGTTTTTTATTTTATTTATCATCCAATCCCAATTTACAGCTTGTTCTGGAAAAAGTCCTGTATGTTTAAATCCCATTGGTTTTATATTAAAGGTTAAGTCATTATATTTAATTTGCCAACTTTCAGGAATTCTAGTTTTATAATCCCAGCCTCCCCCACCTTTATTACTTCTTTTATAAACGGCATTTGCTTTTTTCCATTTTTCGGGAAAGCTTTTTTCTTTCCAAATAATTTGTGGATCTGGTCTTATTAGTATAATATCTTTCCATCTTTCTAATTTTTCTCCATTTGCCATGTCTAGTATTTCGTAATCTTTCCAATTATTTGCTATGTTCATTTGCTTCTCCTTTTAATCTAAATTGTAATTTGTATAGTTAAACTAATTGCAAACGTTGTAGGGGCGACCTGTGGTCGCCCGCTCTTCGAAGGCTTACGCATTGTTAGTTTAGCAAGGCGTTGTATGCACGGGCGAATGAAATTCGCCCCTACATTTCTAATCTCTAATTTCTAACATCTAACCTCTAAACTACATATTTGCTAAAATTTTAAAAAAATTATATATCAAAATTACATTAGCGGTTATTAATACACTTAATGAAACTAAAAGTGTTGTTATTATTTTATGTCTTGTAATAAAATCCTTAACTTTATTGTTTTTTTTCTCCTTTGTTACTACTTCTTCATATTTATTCTCCCAAAATTCATCTTTAGTAATATCAACCATTTTTCATACACTCCTTGTCCTTTTTTATTTATATATTCAAGGAGTATGATTAATATTCCAATTTTCATAGGAGTTCTTTCTTTATTTTTCTTGCTAAATCTTCTGTTATTCCTTTAATTTCAGAAATTTCTTTAATATCAGCCTTTTTTATTTCTTCTACGCTACCAAATTTTTTTAGAAGTTCTTGCTTCTTTTTTTCTCCTATTCCTTTTATTTCATCTAATTTAGATTTAGTAGTATCTTTGTCTCTTAATTTTCTATTATAACTTATTGCAATTCTATGTACTTCATCTTGAAGGTTTGTAATAAAATTAAGTATTTTATCATCTATTTCTATTTCATTTCTATTATTATCAATTAATTTTTTTGTGCTATGTTTATCATCTTTTACCATACCAAAAATAGGTATTTCAATATTGTATTTTTTTACTGCTTTTTCTATTGCTCTAATTTGAGTAATACCTCCATCTGCAAAAATAATGTCTGGAAGTGTACCAAAAGCTCCTTTTGGATTATCAATAGAATGCTTAATTCTTCTTGTAACTACTTCTTCCATACATTTAGGATCATCTTGCGAAAATACTGTTTTTATTTTAAATCTTCTTGCCATATTTTTATTTATAACACCATCTTTTGCAACACACATTCCAGCTACCATATACTCTCCTGCAATGTTTGATATATCAAAGCATTCAATTTTTCTAGGCAATTTTTCTAGATTTAATGTTTCTTTTAATTTCAATACAATATCTTCTTTTTCTTTTGTTTTATTTTCTAAAGTTATTTTAGCATTATTATTTGCCATTTCAATAAATCTTAATTTTTCACCTTTTTGTGGAACTTTAAATTCTACTTTTCTTTCTGCCTTATCTGATAATAATTTTTCTATTAAATCTATATCATCAATATCTTGTGGGAGCATAATTTTAGCAGGAAGATCAATTTTATTTATATAATATTGTTTTATAAATTCTGATAAAGTTTCCTTTTCTGTTAGTTGGTTTGTATTTTCAAAAAAGTAATGCTCTCTTCCAATCATTTTGCTATTTCTTACAAAAAATATTTCTATACAGATTGATAATTCATTTTTTGCAATTCCAATTACATCAATTGCTTTCTCGTTTATATTAGAAACTTTTTGTTTTTGTGAAATTCTTTCTATTGCAATTTTTTTGTCCCTTATCATTGCTGCTTTTTCATATTCTTGCTTACTTGCAAGTTCTAATATTTCTTGTTCCATTTGTTTTATAATTTCTTTAGTTTTTCCTTCTAAAAGCATTATAATTTGGTCTATTTGCTTTCTATATTCTTCTTTACTTACATAACCAACACATGGTGCTAAGCATTTTTTTATATGATAATTTAAACAAGGTCTTTGGTTGCTTTTAAAATTTTTGCATTGTCTTATTTGAAACCTGTCTTTAATAAATCCGACCATTTCCTTAGCTGCACCCGCATTTGCATATGGTCCAAAATATTTTGCCCCATCATTTTGATATCTTCTTGTTATAAAAACATTTGGGAAGTCTGATTTTACATCAATTTTTATATATGGATAAGTTTTATCGTCTTTTAAAAGCACATTAAATTTAGGCATATTCTTTTTAATTAGATTACACTCTAATATCAATGCCTCTGCCTCATTATCTGTAACAAGATACTCAAAATGGTCTACTAATGAAACCATTTTCTCTATTCTTGCTGTCTTATTACTTTTTCTAAAATATTGCCTTACTCTATTTTTTAACACAATAGCTTTTCCAACATATAATATATTGTCATTTTTATCTTTCATAATATAAACCCCAGGTTTATCTGGAAGTTTTTTAAGCTCTTCTTTTATATTAAACATTCTTACCTCTATAATAAAAGACTTTTGTAATTTATTTTTAAGAAGTGAGAA
The DNA here is from genome assembly GCA_944389715.1 of uncultured Clostridia bacterium. Taxonomy (GTDB): domain Bacteria; phylum Bacillota; class Clostridia; order TANB77; family CAG-508; genus CAG-452. The sequence goes on from CALXNI010000098.1 coordinate 8,327, forward strand.
GTGGGATGTGGGAAGTGTGAAACTAGGGTAAAGCCTTACGAAGACTTGCCCTAAAATCTCACCTCTCACTTCTCACATCTCACTTCAATTGTTTATTATTTGAAACGAAAGGGGTCTGACCCCTTTTTCCCTATTTATTGTTCTATATATCCTATATATGGAAGATTCCTGTATTTTTCATTACAATCTAATCCATATCCTACAACAAATTTATCTGGTATTTGGAATCCTGTATAATCAACTTTTACATTCTTTTTTACTCTTCTTTCTGGCTTATCTAATAAAGTACATAGTTTTACACTTTTTGGTTTTTTCATTTTTAAGTATTCTATTAGATAAGAAAGTGTTCTTCCAGTATCTATTATATCTTCTACTACTATTACGTCTTTTCCTTGAATGCTGTCTTTTAAATCTAGTTTCATTTTTATTTCTCCTGTACTTTCTGTTCCCTCTCCATAGCTAGAAACTCTTATAAATTCTAATCTTACATCTCCATTTATTCTTTTTGCTAAATCAACTGTAAAAAATACTGATCCTTTTAATATACATATAAGTGTTAACTCTTTGCCCTTATATTCTTGCTCAATTTGTTTTGCTATTTCGTCAATTCTGTTATGTAACTGTTTTTCATTAATTAATGTTTTTAATTCTTCCATTTCATACCCCTTTTATATTTTTATATATAATCAATTATACTATTCTTGTTGTTTTTTTTCAACCTGTATGATAGACTTTAAAGTGAAATAATTTTATTTATGGGGGATGTTATGAAAAAATTATTAAAAAGTTTATTATTTGTTTTCTTATTTTCTTTACTTATCTTGACTGGAAACGTAGAGGCAAATTCTTTTAATTCTATTAATATGGATATCTATATTGATAAAAATGGCAATGCACATGTTACAGAAATATGGGATTATACTGCTGATAGTGGTACAGAAAATTATCATTCTTATAAAAACATAGGTAATTCTGAATTTACCAATTTTACAGTAAAAGAAGGAAATACTATTTATACAACTATTCCTTTTTGGAATGTTAACTCCTCTTTTAATGACAAAGCTTACAAATGTGGTATAAATTATTTATCAGATGGTGTAGAGCTATGCTTTGGTATTAGTTCTTATGGCAGACATACATATTCTCTTAGTTATATTATAACAAATTTTGTATCTAATCTTACAGATTCTCAGATGGCTTATTGGGAATTAGTTCCTAGTGGTAGCGTAAAAAAAGATGTTTATATAAAAATATATAGTGACTTTGATTATTCTAATGATCTACCTGTATGGGGTTATGGAAATTATGGTGGAACTTGCTATGTTTATGATGGATATATAGAAATGCAACCAGATGGGAAACTAGATAGTAACGAATATATGACAATATTAATAAAATTTCCTTTAGATACATTCAATACATCTAATACTTTAGATGAAGATTTTGATTACTATTATAATATGGCAGAAGAAAACGCAACTAATTATTCAGATAACTCGCCTGACACTATGGTTATTATTATTGCTATATTATTTGTCATATTTTTTACTATAATTATTTCTATATGTTTGGCTACTTCAGTTACTAATAAATCTAATAAAATATCTTTTGGAAGTGCTGGTAATAAAGTTCCTAAGGATGTGCCTTTATATAGAGATATACCATGTAAGGGTGATATTTTCCGTGCTTATTTTATAGCATATAATTATAATTTAATGAAGAAAAAAACTGACCTTTTAGGTGCAATACTTTTAAAATGGCTTAAAGAAAATAAAGTAAAAGTCCAAAAAACAGAAGTTGGTAAGATAATAAAAAAAGAAGATACCTGTATAATTTTAGAAAATACTTTGGACTTTGAAAATAAATTTGAAGAAGAACTTTTCAATATGTTTTATGAGTCTAGTAAAGATGGAATTTTAGAGAAAAAAGAATTTGAAAAATGGTGTTCAAAAAATTATTCAAAAATATTAAATTGGTTTGATAATGTTTTAAATTATGAACGTGATCTTCTTGTAGAAGAAGGAAAAATAACTGTTCAAGAAACAACCACTTTAAAAATATTTAAATCTAAAAAGTATATAGCTGATGATAGTTTAATGGAAGAAGCAAAAGAATTAAAAGGTTTAAAAAATTTCTTAGAGGAGTTTACACTTATTAAGGAAAGAGAAGCAATTGAAGTAGCTCTTTTTGAAGATTATTTAATTTTTGCTCAAATACTTGGAATTTCAAAAAAAGTAGCTACTCAATTTAAACAATTATATCCAGAAATAATTGAAAGTTATGATTATGATTTTGATGACATCTTGTTAATATATACTTTTTCTACTGTTGGTATAAGCAGTGCGAATTCTGCTAAAGCTCGAGCAGAAAGCTACAGTAGTGGTGGCCGGAGGATTTTCATCTGGTGGACGGACGGAGGTGGCTCATTTGGTGGCGGTGGCCGGAATGGGTTCTCGTTAATAGAACAAGGAACAGAATAAAATCTGTTCCTTGTTCTATTTTATATGAATACCTTTATCATAATATCATTGTAAATATTATAAGAAGTATTGCTCCTGGTAATCCTAAAATTCCTACAAAAATTGCTGTAACTACATTAAGCCCAATATGGATATTAAATGCTGTTCCTATCCAATTTATAATAAAAATTAATAATCCTCCTAATATTGAATTTAATAGTAATTTTAATATTTTTTTTAGTGGTAGTATAAATATTTTTCCAAATATTATTATTGCAATTATACATGCTAAAAAAGCAATTATAGTATTAATATTATCCATAGGCTTATCCTCCATTTAATACTATAATTATGCTTGTTTACTTTTTAATATTACTTTTATTTTATATTGCCTCAGTTTGTTCTAATCCTATCTGCAAATTATTTATCATATCTACAGCTAATCCTTTTTGTTTAACTTGTTTTATTAAATAATCTAGTTTTGATTTACTTGCTTTTATTTGATATGAATAATAATCTATTAGTTCATCTTCTGCTGTTTCAAAATTTTTATTTGCAATTGTCAATTCTCTTTTTGTATCTAATATTGATTTTAATAATTCTATTTCGTTGTTTTTCTTATTCATAATTATTCTCCAATCATTTTATATATAAATTGTAATTTGTATGATTAAATTAATTTTAAATCTGTAGGGGCGGGCCCCTGGGCGACCCGAAAATTTGATATGCGGGTCGCCGTGGGCGGCGACCCCTACAACATTTGCAATTATTTTGTTTCTGGCGGACACAAGTCCGGCCCCTACAACGTTTGCAATAAATTTGACATGTTTTTGCGGGCGATTAAAATCGCCCCTACAACATTTGCAATAAATTTCGTATTTTTCGGACGGCAGATTGCCGTCCCTACATTTTTAAATTCTAATCTCCAACCTC
>CALXNI010000099.1 GCA_944389715.1 uncultured Clostridia bacterium
GGAAGAATTATGTTTATAGTATTATTAGGAGCACCAGGAAGTGGAAAAGGAACAGCAGGAAAAGTTATAGCAGAAGATCTAAAATTAGCACATATATCAACAGGAGATTTATTTAGAGAAAATCTAAAAAATGAAACAGAATTAGGAAAAGAAGCAAAAAAATATATGGATAAAGGTGAACTTGTACCAGATGAAGTAACAATAAAAATGTTAAAAGAAAGATTAAACAGTGATGATGTAGAAAATGGAGCAGTTTTAGATGGCTTCCCAAGAACAGAAGTGCAAGCTAAAAGCCTTGACAACATGTTAAACGAAATGGGAGCAAAAGTTGACATGGCATTAAATATTGATGTTCCATTTGATGAAATAGTAGAAAGAATAGCAAATAGAAGAAGTTGTAAAGACTGTGGAGAGATATATAATGTTGTATTTAATCCTCCAAAGCAAGAAGGTGTATGTGATAAATGTGGTGGAGAGCTATATCAAAGAGAAGATCAAAAACCAGAAGTGGTACAAAATAGACTAAAAGTATATAGTGAATCTGCTGAGGAATTAATAAGCCATTATAAAAATGCAGGAGTACTTTATGATGCAAAAGCAGGAGACAGTGTTGGAAAAACATCATATGATGTAGCAAAAGAAGTAGAAGATTATATAAAAAATAAATAGTTAGATAAATTGTAATTTGTTGTCTAGAGATTAGAGGTTAGAGTTTGGAGATTAGAATTTAAAAATGTAGGGACGGCAATCTGCCGTCCGGGAATATGAAAAATTAATTGCAAACGCTGTAGGGGCGATTTTAATCGCCCGCAAAAACATGTCAAAATTATTGCAAACATTGTAGGGGCGGGCCTTGTGCCAGCCAGAAACAAAATAATTGCAAATGTTGTAGGGGTTGCCGCCCACGGCGACCCGCATATCAATATTTAAGGGTCGCCCAGGGGTGCGACCCCTACAGATTTTAAAATAAATTTAATAATACAAATTACAATTTATGGGGGTATTAAATTGGTTACAATTAAATCAAAAAGAGAAATTGAATTAATGAGAGAAGCATGCAGAGTTGCAGCTTTAGCACAACAAGAAATAGAAAAAGCAATTAAACCTGGAATTTCAACATTTGAACTAGACAAAATTGCAGAGAATGTAATAAGGTCAAATGGGGGAATACCTGCTGAAAAAGGCTATCCAAGTGGAATAAAAGGAGTTCCAGACTTTCCAGGGTCAATATGTGCTTCTGTTAACGATGAAGTCATACATGGGATTCCATCTAAAAAAGTAATCTTAAAAGCTGGTGATATAGTAAGTGTAGATTTAGTAGCATATAAAAACGGATATAATGGAGATTGTGCAAGAACGTATATTGTAGGGAATGTACCAGAAACTACAAAAAAATTAATAGAAGTTACTAAACAAGCTTTTTTTGAAGGGATAAAATTTGCAAAAGAAGGTAATAGATTAGGAGATATATCTCATGCAATAGGAAGTTACGTAGAAAAGAATGGATATTCTGTAGTAAGAGAATTTCAAGGGCATGGAATAGGTGCACAAATGCATGAAGATCCGGGAATACCAAACTATGGTAAATCAGGAAGAGGATTAAGGCTTCAAGAGGGAATGACACTTGCAATAGAACCTATGGTAATAATGGGAAAACCAGGTATTTTAGAATTGGAAGATGGATGGACTATTATTTCTGAAGATGGAAGCTTAGCCGCACATTATGAAAATACAGTTTTAATTACAAAAAATGGTCCAGAGATATTGACAATAATATAATTATAGGGTATAATATACTAGTTATTTTTGGAAACAAATAATAGGAGGATGAAAAATTGTCAAAGGAAGATGTTATAGAAGTTGAAGGAACAGTAATAGAAGCATTACCTAATACAAATTTTAAAGTAGAACTTGAAAATGGACACCAGGTTTTAGCTCATATTTCTGGAAAACTTAGAATGAATTATATAAAAATCCTTCCAGGTGATAAAGTAAAATTAGAACTTTCTCCATATGACCTAAATAGAGGACGAATAACATGGAGAGCAAAGTAAAATAATAGAGGTGAAAAAAATGAAAGTAAGACGATAAGTAAAAAAAATATGTGAAAAATGTAAAATTATAAAAAGAAAAGGTGTTACTAGAGTAATATGTGAAAATCCAAAACACAAGCAAAGACAAGGATAATAAATCTAATATATATATTAGATTTATTATCATGTAAAAAAGTTAATAAATAAAAATAGAGAAGCGGCTGTCTTAAATTTTATAATTTAAGAATTTATCTATTTTTATTTAGTATATATACAATCCAGTTTAGCTACATTTCAATTTTACTAGTTAAACTAAAAAGTTAATAACATTGTAATTTGTACAAGAAGTGCGAAGTGCGAAATGCGAAGTGCGAAACTAGATTTGCATTTATGAAGATTAATAGTAAAAGCACACATCACATCTCACACATCACACCTCCAAATTTCAATATTAACTATTATTACAAAAAAAGAAAAATTATTTTGAAGAGGTGAAAAAAATATGGCTCGTATAGCATGAGTAGACTTGCCTAAAGAAAAAAGGGTTGAAATAGGACTTACATATATTTATGGAATAGGAAGAACAAGTTCTAATAAAATATTAGCAAATGCTAAAGTCAATCCAGATACTAGAGTAAAAGACTTAACAGATGAACAAGTACAAGCAATAAGAAATGCAATGGAAGATTATAAAGTAGAAGGAGACTTAAGACGTGAAGTTGCTTTAAACATTAAAAGATTAACTGAAATAGGATGCTACAGAGGAATTAGACACAGAAGAGGATTACCTGTAAGAGGACAAAGAACAAAAACTAATGCTCGCACAAGAAAAGGTCCTAGAAAATTAGTAAGCAAAAAGAAATAATATAGAGTTTGGATTTTAGAAGCTGGAATTTGGCAAATAAAAAACTACCAATTACAAAATGCCAAACACAAAAATGTAAATAGGGAGGAACAGAAAGACTGACATCACTAATTGATACGGGGGACATAGCTCCTCCACATAGAAGTGACAGAAGAAAAGCTGTGTCCTCATACCTTAATAGGAAGGAGTAATAAAGATATGGCTAAAGCAGTAAAAAAAGTTACTAGAAGAAGAGATAGAAAAAAAATAGAAAAAGGTGAAGCACATATTCATTCTATTTTTAATAATACTATTGTTACAATAACTGATGAAAAAGGAAATGCTATTGCTTGGGCAAGTGCTGGAGAATTAGGATTTAAAGGTTCTAGAAAAAGCACACCATTTGCAGCAGGAGAAGCAGCACTTACAGCTGCTAAAGCAGGAATGGAGCATGGATTAAAGTCAGTAGAAGTTTATGTTAAAGGGCCAGGTTCAGGAAGAGAAGCTGCAATAAGATCTCTTCAAACAGCAGGTCTTGAAATAAGCATGATAAAAGATGTAACACCAATCCCACATAACGGATGCAGACCACGAAAAAGAAGAAGAGTATAAAAATAGAAGTTAAAATTTAGAGATTAGAATTTAGAAAACTCTGGAGAAAAGCTTCGTAAGAATAGAAAAAATAGAAGAAGGAGGAAAGAGGCAAAATGTCAAGATATAAAGACGAACAATGTCGTATATGCCGTAGAGAAGGACAAAAGTTATTTCTTAAAGGTTCAAGATGTTATTCAGATAAATGTAGTGTAACAAGAAGAAACTATGCACCTGGAGAACATGGACAAGGAAGAAAAAAACTTTCTGAATACGGTACACAATTAAGAGAAAAACAAAAAACTAAAGCATTTTATGGAGTAGGAGAAAAGCAATTTAGAAAATATTTCGAAATGGCAGAAAATAAAAAAGGAATAACAGGTGAGAACTTATTACAAATATTAGAAAGTAGATTAGACAATGTAGTATATAGAGCAGGATTTGGAGTATCTAGAGCTCAAGCAAGACAACTTGTAAACCATGGACACTTTGATGTAAATGGAGTAAAAACAGATATAGCATCATACTTAGTTAAACCAGGAGATGTAATATCAGTTAGAGAAATAAAGAAAGATAGTAAAATAATAAAAGAAAATGCAGAAATAAATGCTGCAAAACCAGTTCCAGAATGGCTAGAAAAGAACAATGAAAAATTAGAAGCAAAGGTAGTTAGACTTGCATCTAGAGAAGATGTAGACTTACCAGTTGAAGAGCATTTAATTGTTGAGTTGTATTCTAAATAGTTAGAAATTAGAAATTGGAAGTTAGAAATTAGAATAATGGAGTTAGATTAAATTATATACTTACAGATCTAATCTCTAAAATCTAACCTCTAACATCTAAATAGGAGGTTAAAAAATAAATGATTGAATTTGAAAAACCAAATATAGAATGTCTAGCAGCAAATGATGAAGAGAACTATGCGAAATTTGTATGTGAACCATTAGAACGTGGATATGGAATGACAATAGGAAATTCATTAAGAAGAATTTTATTATCATCATTGCCAGGAACAGCAATAACAAGTGTCAAAATAGATGGGGTAGTGCATGAATTTTCTACAATACCTGGAGTAGTAGAGGATGTACCAGAAATAATAGTTAATTTAAAAAGTGTAAGATTAAAATCACACGATAATGAACAAAAATTTCTTAAAATTGATTTTAATGGTGAAGGAGAAGTTAAAGCTGGAGATATTATAACAGATTCTTCAGTAGAAGTATTAAATCCAGAATTACATATTGCTACAGTTGCAAGTGGCGGACATTTAAAAATGGAAATGACAGCAGATAAAGGAAGAGGATACAATGTTGCAGAAAAAAATAAAGATGCAAATCAAGCAATAGATGTTCTTCCAATAGATTCAATATTTACACCAGTTAAAAAAGTAAACTATTCAGTTGAAAATACTAGAGTAGGCCAAACAGTTGATTATGATAAATTAACAATTGAAGTTTGGACAGATGGAAGTCTAAAGGCTTACGAAGCACTTAGCTTAGCTGCAAAAGTTATGACAGGTCATTTAGAACTATTTGTTGATTTATCAGAAACAGCTAAAAATACTCAAGTTATGGTAGAAAAAGAAGAATCTAAAAAAGAAAAAGTATTAGAAATGCCTATTGAAGAATTAGAACTATCAGTTAGAAGTTATAACTGTTTAAAAAGAGCAGGAATTTCAACAGTAGAAGATTTAGCAAACAAATCCGAAGCTGATATGATGAAAGTAAGAAACTTAGGTAAGAAATCTTTAGATGAAGTAACAAATAAATTACATTCATTGGGATTAGATTTTATTAGAGAAGAAGATTAATAAATTCAAATGAAAAACTTCGTATTACGTCGTTAATTTTGCAACAAAAATCCTTAACGTACCTTAGTACGTCTCCGATATTTTGTTACAAAATTGTCTAGTACTACATGTTTTTGATTTGAATTATGTGAGAAAATAAATTAAGGAAGGTGAAAAATAGTGTCTATAAATAGAAAACTTGGAAAGCCTACTGATCAAAGATTAGCAATGCTTAAAAATCAAACAACAGATTTACTTGTACATGGAAAAATAGAAACAACAGAAAGCAGAGCAAAAGAAGTTAAAGCTATAGCAGATAGCATAATTGCTTTAGCTATTAAAGAAAAAGATAATTTTGAAGAAGTAGAAGTAAAAGTAGTAAAAGCTAAACTTGATAGTAAAGGCAATAAAGAAACAGAAAAAGTTACAAGCAAAAATGGAAAAGAATATTTAAGAGTAGTAAAAGTTGAAACTACTGAAAAAAGACAAAAAGACATGCCATCAAGATTAAATGCAAGAAGAAAAATAATGGCAAAAACAAACAAAGTAAAAGATTCAGAAGGTAAAAATATAGATTTACCAGCAAAATTATTTGGAGAAATTGCAGAAAATTATAAAGATAGAGTAGGCGGATACACACAAATAATTAAAATAGGATCAAGAAAAGGCGATAACGCAGAAAAAGTTATACTAAAATTAGTTTAATAAACATATAAAACAAAGCGAACAAAATCTGTTCGCTTTGTTTTTGTTAATAATATTTTAGACCGAACATTAATCAATTAACAATCAGACCCCAACAAAGCAATTTTGCTAATTTTAATATTTACAATCCCTACTTTCTGTTATATAATATTAAAATAAGTTTTTAAGGAGTGAGACGTATGGAGGAAAATATTCAAAATAACCAAGAAGTATTAGATGAAAATCATTTGATAGCAATAAGAAAAGAAAAATTAAAAGAATTACAAGAACAAGGGAAAGATCCTTTTAAAATAACAAAATATAATAGAACACATTTAAGCAAACAAATTAAAGATAATTACGAAGAATTTGAAGGAAAAGATGTATCAGTTGCAGGAAGAATTATGGCAAAAAGAATTATGGGTAAAGCATCATTTTGTACAATTCAAGATTCAGAAGGAAAAATACAGAGTTATGTTAGTATAAATGATTTAGGAGAAGAAAGCTATTCTTTGTTTAAAACCTATGATATAGGAGACTTTATTGGAATAAAAGGTTTTGTATTTAAAACAAGAACAGAAGAAATATCTGTACACGCAAAAGAAGTTGTATTACTTGCAAAATCACTAAGACCACTTCCAGAAAAATTTCATGGATTAAAAGATACAGAATTAAGATATAGACAAAGATATGTAGATTTAATAGTAAATCCAGAAGTAAAAGAAACATTTTTATTAAGAAGTAAAATAATAAAAGAGCTAAGAAGAATTTTAGAAGAAGAAAACTATGTAGAAGTAGAAACACCAACACTTACAACAGTAGCAACAGGAGATGCTGCAAGACCATTTATTACACATCACAATACATTAAATTTAGATATGTATTTAAGAATAGCACCAGAATTAAATTTAAAAAGATTAATAGTAGGTGGATTCGACAGAGTATTTGAAATTGGAAAGAACTTTAGAAATGAGGGAATGGATATAAAACACAATCCAGAATTTACTAACATAGAATTATATGCTGCATATCAAGACTATAATGATATGATGGATATATCAGAAAAAATAATATCTACAATTGCAAAAAATGTGTTAGGAACTACAAAAATAACATACCAAGGTGTAGATATAGACTTAGCACCAGGATGGAAAAAAATATCAATGATTGATAGCATAAAAGAAGTTACAGGAATTGATTTTAACAAAATAAAAACAGATGAAGAAGCCTTAGCTTTAGCAAATGAAAAGGAAATTGAATTAGAAGATACAAAACAAACAAGAGGACATGTAATTAATGAATTTTTCGAAAAATATGTAGAAGAAACATTAATTCAGCCTACATTTATAATTGACTATCCAGTAGAATTGTCACCACTTACAAAAAGAAAACCAACAGATCCAAGCTTAGTAGAAAGATTTGAATTGTTTATTGGAGGACGTGAATACGCAAATGCATACTCAGAATTAAATGACCCATTAGATCAATATGAAAGGTTCGTAAAGCAACAAGAAGCAAAAGAAAAAGGAGATGAAGAAGCAGGAGGAATGGACGAAGATTTTGTAACAGCATTAGAGATAGGACTTCCACCAACAGGAGGATTAGGAATAGGGCTAGATAGATTAATAATGCTACTTACAGATAGTGCTTCAATAAGGGATGTGTTATTGTTCCCAACAATGAAACCAAACAATTAGAGAAATTGTAATTTGAATGAGAGGTGAGAAGTGGGATGTGGGAAGTGTGAAATTAGAGTAATCCTTACGTAGCCTAGCCCTAAAAAGCACACCGCACACTTCGCACCTCACACATCACAAAAACAAATTACGATTTATAATTAAAAAATTTTGTGTCAAATATTTACGTCAAACAGAAGAAGCGTAAAATTGGGGATGAAGAAAGAGGTATATATGTTTAATTTTGCATTTGATAAAAGAACTATTACAATAGTTTTAATTGTATTATTAGTACTATGGCTAGTATCTGCAGGAACATCAGGAATATTGGATTTATTATTAACCTTGCCAGGTATTTTAATTGCACTTACATTTCACGAATTTGCACATGCATGGGTTGCATATAAATTGGGTGATAACACACCAAAATATCAAGGAAGAATTAATTTAAAGCCATTAAGCCATATAGATCCAGTCGGATTTGTTTTCCTAATAGTTGCAGGATTTGGATGGGGAAAACCTGTACAGATTGATCCAAGAAACTTTAATGGTAAGTATTCTTTATCTAAATCAGAGGCAATAGTATCTGCTGCAGTACCAATAATGAACTTTATCTTAGCATTTGTATTTTTGATAATTTACTACTTATTATTTTCAGTAACTAATATTATAGATGAATTATCAATGCAATGGCAATTAATTATCTACCAGTTGATATTATATACAATATCAATTAATATAGGACTTGGTGTATTTAATTTAATACCAATTCCACCACTTGATGGTTCTAAAATATTAATGCACTTTTTGCCATACAATGCAAAACAATGGTTTTATAATAATCAACAAATATTTTATATAATATTTGTAGTTATTTGGATATCAGGACTTTCATCAGTTATTTTAAATCCAATATTTAATGCGGTGCTAAGCGGAATGGATTGGGCAGTATACAATATATTCAAATTATTGGCACTTATATAAATAATGACATCAGTAATTTGTATATAGGGACATAGGTTCACATAAGAATACTATCTTCTAAGATAAGCTGTGTCCCTATACTTTAGAAAAGGGAAAGAAAAATGAAAGACATATTAGTTTTAGGAATTGAAACAAGTTGTGATGAAACTTCCGTATCTGTTGTAAAAAACGGTAGGGAGGTTCTTTCTAATATAATAAATTCACAAATAGATATACATACAGAATATGGGGGAGTTGTTCCTGAAATAGCATCAAGATGCCACACAGAAGTTATTAATCAAATAACTAAGCAGGCTTTAAAGGAAGCAAACGTAAAAATGAATGATATAGATATAATTTGCTGTACATATGGACCGGGATTAGTAGGAGCTCTTTTAGTAGGGGTATCATATGCTAAAGGATTAGCATATGCAAATAATAAACCACTAGTGGGAGTAAACCATATAGAAGGACATATTGCTCCAAATTATATTACTTATAAGGATTTAAAACCACCATTTTTATGCTTAATGATGTCAGGAGGTAACACCCAAATTGTGTATGTAAAAGATTACTGCGAATTTGAAGTGTTAGGGAAAACAAGAGATGATGCAATAGGAGAAGCGTTTGATAAAGTAGCAAGAGTAGTAGGGCTTCGGATATCCAGGAGGGCCTAAAGTAGACAAACTTGCAAAAGAAGGTAAAGCAAACATAGAACTTCCAAAAACGCATTTCGATAATTTAGATTTTAGCTTTAGTGGAATAAAAACAGCAGTAATAAATTTAAACCATAAAAATCCAAATATAAACAAAGCTGATTTATGTGCAAGCTTTCAAAAAACAGTTACAGAAATTTTAATAGAAAACATAAAAAAATCTATAGATTTTATTAAAAATAATGTAGGGGCGGACGACTCTGTCCGCCCGCAAAACAAACCAATTAAACTAGTTCTTGCAGGAGGAGTTTCTGCCAATTCATACATAAGAAGTGAATTTTCAAAATTAGAAGAAGAACAAGATGTAAAGATATATTATCCAGAATTAAAATTATGCACAGATAATGCAGCTATGATAGCCTCAGCGGGATACTACAATTATCTAGAGGGAAATATTTCTGATTTAACATTAAATGCTGTGCCTAATCTAAAATTGTAATTTAGATTATGAAATTAAATTTATTTTTAGATTCGCTCCCAGAGATTTATTTATATTTTATCTCGCGCGCCCCAACTGCGCAGATTATGTAATAAAATTTTAGCTGACGCTAAATTTTCTAAACATAATCTAAGCTTGCCGGTCCCCACCCGTAACCCGCTCGAAAAATATAAATGGAAATCTCTTCGCGCTACTCTACATTAAATATTACAGTATATTAATAAAATCAGTTAAAATACATCAATTTATGAGCACCGGATGTGATTGGAGTGTTTGTGTAATTCTTAAGGAAAATTGAAGGAGGAAGCGGGGGACCGAGAGGCTCGTTCAATTTTCCGCTAGAATTACTAAAATACGTATTGAACCGAGGAGCGCAATAAATTTATGTTTTTAACTAGATTTTATGGTCGCTTGCAATTAATTTAATCAGATAAATTACAATCTAAAGGAGGAAATATATGTCAATATATGCAATTTCAGATTTACATCTATCTTTTGGAGATAATAAACCAATGGATATATTTGGAGTAAACTGGGAAAACCATACTGAAAAAATAAAAAGAAATTGGACTAAAAAAGTAAAAGAAGATGACCTAATATTACTTCCAGGAGATTTTTCATGGGCGATGTATTTAAAAGATACATATAAAGATTTTGAATACTTAAATAGTCTTCCAGGGGAAAAACTTTTGCTAAAAGGAAATCATGATTATTGGTGGACAACATTAAAAAAAATGAGAGAATATTTAAAAGAAAATAATTTCAAAAATATAGATTTTATATATAATAATAGCTATATGTATGAAAACAAGATAATAGTTGGAACAAGAGGATGGCAAGATGGAAAAACTTCTGAAGATAGAAGACTAATTAAAAGAGAAAACTTTAGATTAGAATTATCATTAAAAGATGGAATAAAAAAATATGGCGATGATAAAGAGATTATTGTATGTATGCACTATCCGCCATTTAAAGCTTACGAAGAACAAGATATGAACTACATAGAAACAATGAAAAAATACAATGTAAAAACTTGTATATATGGGCATTTACATGGAGAAACAGCTCATAAAGAAGTAAAAGAAGGAGAATTTAGTGGAATAGAATTTAAAATGGTAAGCTGTGATTATACGGATTTTGATTTGATAAAAATTAGATAAATTGTAGTTTGTGTGATAAAATTAATTTTAAAATCTGTAGGGGTCGCACCCCTGGGCGACCCTTAAATATTGATATGCGGGTCGCCGTGGGCGGCGACCCCTACAACATTTGCAATTATTTTGT
>CALXNI010000100.1 GCA_944389715.1 uncultured Clostridia bacterium
ACAAAATAATTGCAAATGTTGTAGGGGTCGCCGCCCACGGCGACCCGCATATCAATATTTAAGGGTCGCCCAGGGGTGCGACCCCTACAGATTTTAAAATTAATTTTATCACACAAACTACAATTTAAAGGAGGAAATAAAAAATGTATCAAACATGGGAAGAATTAGAAAATGCATGTAAAAATTGTACTAAATGTAAATTATGTAATAATAGGCACAATGTAGTAATAGGAACTGGAAACAAGAATGCAAAAATAATGTTTATAGGAGAAGGACCCGGAGCAGATGAGGATATACAAGGAACTCCATTTGTAGGAAAAGCTGGTAAATTAATGGATAAAGCATTTCAGGGAGTAGGAATAAAAAGAGACGAAGTATATATAGCAAATATAGTAAAATGTAGACCACCTAACAATAGAAATCCAGAATATGAAGAAGCAGATGCATGTAAAGAATATTTAGAAAGTCAGATAAAACTAGTAAATCCAGAAATTATAGTGTTACTAGGGAGTGTGGCATTAAAAAATATTTTGGGTAAAGAATATGGAATAACAGCATCAAGAGGAAAATGGTTTGAAAAAGATGGAATAAAATATTTACCAACATTCCACCCAGCAGCACTCTTAAGAGATGAAACAAAAAAAATAGATTTTTGGAATGATTTAAAAAAATTATTTTAAAACCAATCATTAATATTTTCATGTGATTTATTTAATCCAATTAACTTTTTAACTTTTGCTATAAATGTTTTAATAAGAGAAAGGGCTGTTTTTGTATTATCAACTAACATAAGACTATTATTAATATTTTCGAACAAGTTTATTTCTCCATATTTTTCTATATACTCTTTCTTCTCCTGAACAGCATTCATAATATTACGATAAAATTCATTATAAAAAGTATAATTATCTGAATATCCCATAATATTTTTAAAATTATATAGTTTTTTATTAAATATTTTTATATCTTCTATATTTCTTATGTTGTTAAACTCACTCTTAAAACATTTTTCAATAATTAAGTTTTGAGTTTTAAAAAATAGAGTTGTAATTTCTTCTTTATTTTTATTAATAAGCTTATTAAGTAATTTTATAGAATTTATTTTATCTGCATATTGTAATTCTAAAGAAAAATAATTTAAGTCATTTTCTAGCACAAGTAATTTATCTAAATTTTTGACAATAGTATTATATGTTTTTTTATCTGATTTAAGAATAAAAGTGTTTTTAAATACATCATTACTATTTAATGTACTATGATATAAAGGATATGTTCCAGTAAAGTACGCTATTTCATTTACTAACGTACATTCTAAAGGATAATAATCTGGACTAATAGTATTTAATGTAATTCCAAAATATGTTTCATTTGTATTTTCAGTAAAATTTGCCTCAGAAGCCATTAACTGAACAGCTGCTTCATTCAAACCAAGTCCAGAATTTGAGAATGAATTATATAACCCCATTTTAGATAAATTATTATTAGAATCTCGAGTATCTTGTATAAAATGGATACATTCATGTACTGCTAATTTAGACATTTCTTCTATGTCAAATATTTCATTAAAAAAGATAGAATTGTCCTTATAAAAGTATTTTGCTCCAGAAGAATCTTCAGGCATTTTAGCAATATACATAGAAAGCCTTGAAATAGACTCAAACAACTCGCTTCTATTTAAATTATGCTCTGGAAATGAAAGACATAATTTACTTGCAACATTAATTGCTATAGTATTTACTTTCAAAGTATCTAATTCTTCAATTATTTCAATACCATCTTTTTTTAATTTTGAATGAATACTCAAAGCTACTTACTCCTTTTAAATCTTTTGTACACAAATATTATATAATATAAATAATAAAAAAATATTTCATAAATATTAAACTTATATTACATTTTAGTTACATTTATATAATAAAAAAAGACAGAAATCTGTCTTTCATGAAACCTTTAATATTTTATTTTCTTTTTTCTTATATAATTCGTAAATGTTCATAGCATCATTTAAAAGTTCTTTGTATGCTATAGAATTAGGTCTATATTTAATTTTGCAGAATGCTTGTATAATAGTAGTATTTATAATTTCTCTATTAAATCTAACTATGTCTGGATTTATTATAATTTTATTTTTTGAACATTTATAAAAATCATCTTTTAGCCTTTTTATTGAATAATCTTCTGGTGCAAATTTTAATATATGTCTTGCAACCTCCATAGCATATTCTATTTCAGTTCCAGCTATTGTATCATATAGTTTTTGAATGGCCATGTTTATAACATCGATATTTTCAGTATGTTTATATTTTTTAGGCAATAGCAAATCAATTTCAGTTTCTTTTTTGTTTAGCTCAACTGAAGAGGTATTTATATACTTTACATTTAGTTTTAAACTTTTTCCTAAAACGCTAACAGTAAGATATGTTTGATTATTTATAGTTTTTTTGAATTTTAATATACTCATAAATTACCCCCCCAATCAAAAATATGTTTTGCAAATGCTTGTTCGTTTTTTGATGAAATTATTTTATATTTAAGATACAAAAATGTCAATAGTTTTTTATAAATATTGAAAAAAATTTTTATTATTGATAAAATAAATTTACCAACACAAATTACAATTTAGAAATGGGAGGAAATAAAATGGAGAAATGTTTATTATTAGGTAATGGTGGTAGAGAAGCAGTACTTGCAGAATATATAAGCAAAGGATATAAGCTATATACAGTATGTCCTTATGAAAATCCAACAATAATAGAAATGGTAAATAAATCATACGGAAAATATATTATAGCAGACCCATTTGATAAAAAAATTGTAGCAGATTTTATAAAAGAAAATGAAATAGAAGTATGTTTAATTAGCAGTGATAATTTATTACAAGATGGATTAATTGATGTTGCGAGAGAATTAGGATTAAAAACATTTGGACCTACTTCGAAAGGAGCAAAAATAGAATGGAGTAAAACTTATGCATTAGAAATTGTAGAGAAATTAGCACCAGAAATGATAATAAAAAATTATAATATAACAGATGTAAATCAATTAAAATCAATTATTGATAAATATGAAGATGATAGCTTTGTTGTAAAACCAGAAGGACTAACAGGAGGAAAAGGTGTAAAAGTAGGAGGAATTCACTTTAAAGGAAAAGAAGAAGGTTTTGAATATGCTAAAAGTTGTTTAGAAACAAGTGGAAATGTTATAATACAAGACAAAATAGAAGGAAGAGAATTTACAGTAATGGCTTTAACAGATGGAGAAAATATTGTAGTTACACCAATAACTTTTGACTATCCGTATAGATTTGATGAAGATAAAGGTCCAGGAACTGGAGGAATGGGATGTTTAAGTTTTAAAGATGGAATGCTACCATTCTTAGAAAAAAAAGATGTTGATGAATGCGCTAAATTAATAAAAAACACATTAAAATATATAAATAAAGACTCTATAGAATTTAATGGAGTAATATATGGAGGATTTTTTAAAACAAAAAATGGAATAAAATTTATTGAATTTAACGCAAGATTTGGCGATCCAGAAGCACTAAATGTACTAAATTCATTAGAAACACCATTTACAGAAGTAATGGAAAATATATTTAATAAAACATTAAATACAAATAATTGTAAATTTAAAAACAATTATACATTTACTGTATATATAGTTACAAAAGAGTATGCTATTGAAAATAGAAAAGAACCATTAGTATTTACAATGAATAAAGATAAAATTCAAGAACAAGGTGTAAAAGTATATTTTGCAAATACTAAAAATATAGAAGGAAATATTTATTCATCAGTAAGTAATTCTAGATTGTTTGGACTTACAGCATCTGGAGAAACATTAGAGGAAGCAAGAAAAAAAGTATATAACTCTATGAAAGGTAATATAGATAAAAAGCTAGATTATAGAAAAGATATTGGAAACATATATGAACACTAGTAATAAGAAACCAGTTATTCTGACTGGTTTCTAGTTTTGGTAATTGTTTGGAGTTTAGATGGCATAGAGGTATGTTTAATAGCAGAATTATTAGTTACAGCTATCAATTTAGCTTGAGTATTATAATAATTAATTGCATCAAAAAATTTAGGAGAAAATGCAACAATCGTATTATAATCTATAGAATCCGCTGTTTCATTTTCTATAACATGTTGTTTAGATTCGTTTTCAAATACCAAAGTTTCTCTTAAATCAGGTTGTTTAACTTCAGGTTCAGAGATAGTAACATGTTCTAAAACAGAATGTTCTTTTTTAGGTTCAGCAACAGCAGCTTGTTCTAAAACAGGCTGTTCCTCTTTAGGCTTAGCAACAGTAACTTGTTCCAAAATAGGTTGCTCCTCTTTAGGCTCAGCATCAGTAACTTGTTCCAAAACAGGTTGCTCCTCTTTAGGTTCAGCAACAGTAATTTGCTCTAAATCAGGTTTCTTATTAGTTAATGGTATTTCTATTCCAGAAGAAATGATTTCATCAACATTAGTATTAGGTATATTAGAGTATTTCAATCTTTTTGAACTATAATATATTTCTATTATGTGATTATTAAAATAATTATTAGAAACTGCTTTATCAGGAGGAAGTAGTAAATTAAAATAACTAATTACAGTATATCTTAATATTTCAGGCATATTATTATATTCATCTCGAGACAAAGCTGATTTTGACAAATCAATATCAGGAATTTTCATAGAGTTTAAATATGTAGGTGAATAATCTAGATATGTAGCAGCTAGAATCAATTCCTTATATTTATCATTAAATTTTATAGAATTATATTTATAAACCCAATCAAAAACTTGATTAACATTGTTAGGCTTATTTGCAATTGCTAATAAAGCATTATATGCTTCAGCTTGTTTACTAATACTACTTGTACTATTATAGGTATCTAAAATTTGTTCTTCATTTTGTTCTTCAATCTGTTCAAATTCTTGTCTAGAAATTGATTGCAAGTATTCATCAGATGTATAACGTTTAATTTCGGTTTGATTTTTAATAAAATCATCTAATTCATATTTATCATGTATCGAATATTTTTTTTCCCAATCTGAAAGAGCACCTTTTAATTCATCAAATGTACCGTTAATTTTTGTAATTCGTTGTAAATCATAAAAGGCCTGTTCTTGATCAAAAGCGTTTCTTTCTAAGTTTTTATTTGTAACTGCTGACTCAATTTTCTTTTTGTACATATCTAAAAAAGCAGAAATAGGATATTTGCTTTCCCATTCTTTTACTTTCTTCTTTAATAAACTAAGGTCATTAGTTTCTTTTATAATAATATATAA
Source organism: uncultured Clostridia bacterium (assembly GCA_944389715.1). GTDB lineage: Bacteria > Bacillota > Clostridia > TANB77 > CAG-508 > CAG-452. The sequence goes on from CALXNI010000100.1 coordinate 5,286, forward strand.
TTTTCTTAAAGCTTTTCTTTGGTTTTCAATTTTCTTTTCTTCTTTAAATTTAATCTGTCTTAAAATATATTGAGTGACTTCTGAATAATATTGATTAAGCAAAAATTCAATTCTTTTTCGAAAATTAGAACTTGAAGTAGAGCCATCTAGTAGTTTTTTATATTTATTTTTCCATACAGAAATTCTATAATCTAATAATTCTATATCTTGTAATTGCATAGCTTCAGCAATAATTTGGCAAAGTTCAAAATAAGCTTCATCTTCTAATTTTTTTAATTCTTCTTTTGACATTTTATTATCACTCATAAGCTATTTCCTCCATTATTATAATTATACCATATTTGGAAAAAAAGTAAAGAATAGGAAATTACAATTTATCTAATTAGATATTTAAAAAACAATATATTTATGATACAATAAGAAAGTATTAATAAAAGGGGATAGATTATATGGTTAAAAGAAATGAAACAAGAAAAATATTTGTTGGAGATGTACAGATAGGTGGCCAAGAAAAAGTAGTTATTCAATCTATGACAAATACAAAAACAAAAGATGTAAAATCAACAGTAGAACAAATTTTAAGGTTAGAAGAAGCTGGCTGCGAAATTATAAGAGTAGCATGCCTAGATATAGAAGATGCAAAAGCAATAAAAGAAATAAAAAAACAAATACATATACCAATAGTATCAGATATACATTTTGACTACAGAATAGCTTTAGAGGCAGCAAAATCAGGTGTGGATAAAATAAGAATTAATCCAGGAAATATTGGATCAAATGATAGAGTAAAAGCAGTTGTTGATATCTGCAAGGAAAGAAATATTCCAATTAGAATTGGAGTAAACAGTGGATCACTTCCAAAAGATATTTTACAAAGAGATGGAAAGCCAACAGCTAAAGGAATGGTAGAAGCGGGACTAAGACACATAAAAATATTAGAAGACTTAAATTTTTTTGATATAGCATTATCTTTAAAAGCATCATCATTAGATTTATGTATAGAGAGCTATAAAGAAGCTGCAAATACAATTGACTACCCGCTACATTTAGGAGTAACACATGCAGGAACAGAATTTAGTGGAACTGTAAGTTCTAGTATTGGACTTGGAGTACTATTAAGAGAAGGAATAGGAAATACAATGAGAGTATCACTATCTGCAGATCCAGTAAAAGAAATAAAAGTTGCAAAGGAAATATTAAAAGATTGTAATTTATATAATGAGGCACCTACACTTATTGCTTGTCCTACATGTGGAAGAATACAATATGATTTAATCCCAATTGCAAATGAAATAGAAGAATTTTTACAAACTATAAAAAAACCTATTACTGTTGCAGTTATGGGATGTGGAGTAAACGGACCAAATGAAGCAAGACATGCAGATATAGGAATAGCAGGAGGAATAAAAGAAGGACTTTTATTTAAAAAAGGAGAAATTATAAAAAAAGTAAAACAAGAAGATATAGTTAATGTATTAAAAGAAGAAATATTAAAAATGATTAATTAAATTGTAATTTAAAATTAGGAGAATAACATGGAAATTATCGTAGGTAAAACAGCGGGATTTTGTTTTGGTGTATCAAATGCTGTTAACAAAACAGAAGAATTATTAAAAACAAAAAAAAATATTTTTTGTTTAGGAGAGTTAGTACATAATAAGCAAGTAACTAACGATTTGATTAGTAAAGGATTAACTATTATTAACAACATAGAAGAAGCAAAACAAAATGTTATTATACGAGCACATGGAGTAACAAAAGAGACTTATGATAAAGCAAAAGAGTTAAATTTAGAAGTATTAGATTTAACATGCCCAAAAGTTTTAAAAATCCATAATATTGTAGAAGAATATTCAAATAAAGGATATTACATATTTTTAATTGGACAAAAAGAACATCCAGAAGTAATTGGAACAATTAGTTATTGCGGAAAAAACGCAGATATAATCGAAAAAAAAGAAGAAATTAAAGAAAAACTTAAAAAATTTTATACTTCTAATATAAATAAACTATTAGTATTAGCACAAACCACATTTAGCGTAGAAAAATTTAATAATATAGTAACAGAATTAAAAGAACAAATAAATAATAAGAATATAGAAATAGAAGTAAAAAAAACTATTTGTGACGCTACAAGACTAAGGCAAGAGGAGGCAAGTAAAATCGCTAAGCTTGTAGATATAATGATAATAATAGGTGGAAAGAATAGCTCGAATACAAATAAATTATATCAAATATCTAAACAATATTGTAAAAATTCTATATTAATAGAAACAAAAGATGAACTAGATAAAGAATATGTAAAAAAGTTCCAAAAAGTAGGAATTATTGCAGGAGCATCTACATCACAAAAAAGTATAGATTCAGTAGTTGAAATGCTAAATTAAATATGATAAAATAATAATGTATATTATACAAAGAAAGGGATAATAAATGAATCAAATTCTTATTTCTGAAAAATTATATGTAACACCAGAATTAAAAAAGAAAAAAAAGATATTTAGATTTGAATTCTTTTTATCTGTTTTTTTGTTATGCATATTGTCTTCATATGCAATATATGCAGAGTATGATAGAAATAAAAGCGAAGAAGTTTCAAAACAAATATTAGAGGGTATTAATTATAGTAGTGAAGAACAAACATCCTCAGATACAGGTGCTGTAAGAGTAGAGGATGATGTAATAGTTGTAATATTAAATCAAGCCTTAGAAAACAATGAAGAAGTAAATATAGATGAATTAGTAGATGAAATACCAGTAGAACAAGAATATCAAGTTCAAGTTGCAAGTGATGGGTCAGAATATTATGCAATAGGAGAAATAAATATTCCATCTATAAATGTAAATTATCCAATAATAGCAGCAGATAATTTAGATAATATAGACACACTCTTAAAAATATCAATTTGTAAGTTTCATGGACCTAATCCAAATGAAATTGGGAATTTATGCTTAGTTGGTCATAACTATAAAAATTCCAAATTTTTTAGTAAGGTTCCAAATTTAAATATAGGAGATATTATTGAAATTAAAGACCTAAGTGGAACAACACTTGAGTATGCTGTATATGATAAATTCATTGTTGAGCCAGATGATGTTGCATGTACATCACAATTAACTGATGGTAAAAAGGAAATAACATTAATTACATGCACAAATGATAATAAACAAAGACATATAATAAAAGCAAGAGAAGTAATATAAATTGTAATTTAGAGATTAGATGTTAGAGGTTGGAGATTAGAATGTAGGGGCGGGCCTTGTGTCCGCCCAACGCTCTTAATCATACAACCCCCAATTTTTTAATATATAAATTTATAAATAGTAGTAGTTTTATACTCTTTATTAGCTTTTAAAACAGGAGAGAAAAAATTAGGTTGATTCATACTATCAGGAAGAAAACCTGTTTCTAAACAAATTCCACTTCTATTTTTATATAAACAATTTTCTTTTCCAACCACTTTATTATTTTCAATAAAATTCCCAGCATAGAACTGAACACCAATGCAATCAGTATATACCTCCATAGTTCTACCACTATTTTCATCTGATAAAATTGCAATCTTTTCTATTCCAGAACATTTTTTGTTTATTACATAAGAATGATCATATCCACCAGTAAAATGTAATTGCTCAAAATCAGCATTTATTTCATCACCAATTTTTTTAGGTTTTCTAAAATCCATTGGAGTATTTGCTACATCTTGTAATTCTCCAGTTGGAATAAGTTCGTTATCTACAGTAACAAACTTATCTGCATTTATATATAACATATGTTCCATTGCAGTTCCGCATGTTATGTCCTGACAAATTAAAATAACTGTGGTTAGTCATATTTGCTATAGTATCTTTATCAGAAAATCCATTGTATTCAATTTTTAATTCATTATCATCACTTAAGGTATATGTTACAGTTATATTAAACTCACCAGGAAAGCCTTGATCTCCGTCCGGACTAATTAAATTAAAAGAAACAGAATTGCTATTTTCATTAAAAGAATAGTTCCATAATCTTTTGTTATATGGGTTAAACCCGCTATGCAAATTATTTTTTTCTCTTTCATTTTTATCTAGATTATAAGTTATTCCATTTAGAACAAAACTAGCATTTTTGACCCTATTGCTGTTTCTACCAATAGTTGAGCCAAAATAGCAAATATCATTTGTAAAATATTTTTCTAATGTATCAAAACCTAAAACAACATCATCTACTTTTCCGTTTTTATCAGGAACAAATAGAGAAACAAGTATTGCTCCGAAGTTAGTAAGTTTTGCCAATAATCCATTTGAATTTGTTATAGTGAATAGCTTAACTGTATTATTTTCAAATTTTCCAAAATCTGATATTTCAATCATAAAATACCTCCTATAATTTATTAGATAATATATAGATAACATATAATATAATAATTATCAATTGTTTTGTTGTATAAATTGTAATTTGTTGTTTAGAGATTAGAGATTAGAGGTTGGAGGTTAGAAATTAATTGCAAACGTTGTAGGGGCGGGCCTTGTGTCCGCCCGATACAAAATAATTGCAAATGTTGTAGGGGTCGCCGCCCACGGCGACCCGCATATCAATATTTTAGGGTCGCCCAGGGGTGCGACCCCTACAGATTTAAAAT